>JAFDJF010000412.1 GCA_019307645.1 Deltaproteobacteria bacterium | reverse complement strand
GGAGTGGGTGAGAGAACAATCTTTCTGTAAATTGGGTTCCATAACATCTCCCACTTACCCGCATAGCAAAGCTGGGACCACCTGCAAAGCAGATGGTTTAATTTGGTTAATTAAATGAAACGTCAATCCCATCCCACATTTTCTCTTGCGATTTTCCCTTGATATATATTATTATTAGTTAAATTTTTACAAAAAGGCTACGACACTATGATAGATTTAGATTTCAACAAGCAAGACGGGCTCTTGCCCGCCATTGTCCAGGATTACACTTCCGGCAAAGTGTTAATGCTCGCATATATAAACAAGGCATCATGGAAAGAAACCCTTGCGACCGGTGAAGCGCATTACTGGAGCAGGTCACGCCGGGAAATCTGGCATAAAGGCGGAACGTCAGGCCATGTCCAGAAAATCAAAGAAACCTATGCAGACTGTGACAGTGACACCGTACTTTTCAAAGTAGAACAGGTGGGAGGGGCTGCGTGCCACACGGGTTATGAGACCTGTTTTCACCAAAAAGTGGACCGAGACGGTAATGTTACGATTGTGGGTGAAAGAATTTTCGATCCTAAGAAGGTATATAAAAAATGAAAACGCTGAAATTCGGCATCCCAAAGGGGAGTCTCCAAAAGGCAACCATTAATCTGTTTGAAAAATCGGGATGGAAAATAAACGTCAATGGTCGAAGCTATTTTCCCAATATTAATGACGATGAAATTGAATGCGCCATCTGCCGGGCGCAGGAGATGTCAAGATATGTGGAAACCGGCGCCCTTGATGCCGGCCTGACCGGCAAAGACTGGATTAAAGAAAATGAATCTGATGTGAAGGTCGTGGATGACCTGGTCTATTCCAAGGTAAGTCAAGTGCCTGCCCGCTGGGTCCTGGCAGTACCCGCCGGTTCCAAAATCGAACGTCTTGAAGACCTCCAGGGCAAGAAAGTTGCTACAGAGATTGTTAATTTCACCAAACGTTTTTTCCAGGAAAAAAACATCGCCGTGGACGTGGAATTTTCATGGGGCGCAACTGAAGCAAAGGTCGTGTCCGGTCTGGCAGATGCAATCGTGGAAGTGACCGAAACAGGCAGCACAATCAAGGCGCACGGTCTAAAAATCATCTACGAACTCATGCAGACCAACACACAGCTGATTGCCAATCGGAAGTCTTATGAAGACCCGTGGAAAAAAACCAAGATAGAGCAAATTATTCTGCTCCTAAAAGGCGCCCTCAGGGCCGAAAACATGGTGGGTCTGAAGATGAACGTGCCGAAAGAAAATATGGAAGACGTAATAAAGATCCTACCAAGCCTGAATGCCCCTACGGTTGCAAGTCTGTATCACTCCGACTGGCTCTCAGTAGAGACCGTTGTCGATGCAAAAGTTGTGCGCGACCTGATCCCCTCACTCATTTCAGCAGGCGCTCAGGGGATCATAGAATATCCGTTGAATAAGGTCATATAGTATCTAAACGAAAAGACCGTTCAGACACGATTTTGGTCAGTGGTGAAATATCACAATGAATGTTGAATTCCTCACCAGTGCCTTTCGCGAATCACAGTATCCGCCGCCGGACAGACCGGAGATTGCCTTTGCAGGCAGGTCTAATGTTGGCAAGTCTTCCCTTCTAAACGTCATTATCAACCGAAAAAATCTCGCCAGGACGAGTTCCACACCGGGAAGGACCCAATCAATCAACTATTTTAGTGTCGGCAAGTCTTTGTACTTTGTGGATTTGCCGGGCTACGGGTTTGCCCGCGTTCCGATCGAGGTCAAAAAATCCTGGCAGAAGATGGTTGAAAAATATCTTCGCAAACGATCAAACCTTAAAGCAGTCGTGGTGATACTCGATATCAGAAGGGAACCCACATCGGGTGACATTGACCTGCTGAATTGGCTAAAGCATTATGACATACATTCCATCCTCGTGCTCACAAAAGCAGACAAACTCTCACGCCAGCAGGCCCGCAAACAGGCCGGTCTGATTGGACGTCAATTAAAAAAGCTATGCCCCACCTCTCCTACGATCTTTTCTGCAAAGACCCGACAGGGGCGGGAGGAGATATGGGATCAGATAGCAGAAATCACAAAATAGTACTTCTCAACAAAAACCCATCCAGCCTATGGCTCTTGATCTATTACAGATGCTTCCTACCACAGGCGCTTAGGGCTCGCGCAGAAATAAATTCACATTTTGACATCTCGTCTTCAGGTCACTCTTGACATACTATGAAGCGCAAAAACCTTGAAATAGTCCACTATTCCTGCGCCTTTTGCTCTTCATAATATGTCAATATTAACCTAAATCTGAGCGCCAAAATGTGAATTTATTTTTGCGCGAACCCTTACCCTATCATTTCCAGGGCAATACCTGCAGTCCTCGCAGATGCCCCGCCTTTCCCGAGTTTTTCCCTGACAAGTTCCAGATTCTTTTTCATATCCTCCCTGACTTCAGTATCATCGAAAATGGTCATGATTTCATGTGCCAGCCTGTCTGCCGTCACTTCGTCCTGAACCAGTTCAGGCACCACCTCTTCTTCTGCCACAAGATTCACCAACCCCATATACGGCACCTTAATAATCATCCGGCCTATCCAGTTTGACACTGTAGATACTCTGTAGATAATGACCATGGGGACACCCATAATGGCCGTCTCCAGTGTCGCAGTACCGGAGGTGACAAGGGCAGCATCGCAAAGACTCAGGGGCTCGTAGATATCTCCCTGAAAAAGCTTGATCGTCACATCCGAATTGTCGATAAAAGGCTGAACAAAGTCTTGATCAATGCCGGGTGCCAAAGGCAGGACGCAATGAAGATCAGAATAACGTCTTCCCAGAATTGTCGCGGCATCAACCATGACAGGGAGCAGATTCCTGATCTCTTCCTTCCGGCTGCCCGGCAACAGCCCTACAACGGGACGGCCCTGATCCATACCCATTTTCAAGGCATTCCGGTTCTGAATCAAGTCCTGGGGACATCCGTCCATAAGCGGATGTCCGACATAATCTACCTTTACAGGTTTCTCTCTATAAACAGCCTTTTCAAAAGGCAAAATGACAGCCATGCGGTCAATACGGCGGGCTATTTTTCTTATCCGCCCCCTTCTCCACGCCCACACCTGAGGACTGATATAATACAGAACAGGGATTTTTAAACGTTTGGCAGTTCTGGCAATATGGATGTTGAAATCAGGATAATCGATGAGGATCAAAAGGTCAGGGCGATCGTTTTTCAGTATCCTCTTAAGATTTTTTGAAGCCCTGAGAATCGTGCGGAGTTTGCTGAAAACTTCTGTCAGGCCGACCACAGCCATTTCAGAAGAGGAGAAAAGGATATTGACACCGGCTTGCGCCATTTTCTCCCCGCCGATGCCCCGGAACTCGATCCCGGGGTTCAGGCGCTTCATGGCCATCACCAGATTAGAACCATGCAAATCGGCCGAAGCTTCGCCGGCAACGATGACCACGAGCTTGGAATCTTTCGAATCTGAGGGGTGTCCGTTGTCCGTTGTCCGTTGTCCGTTGTTGAAATGGATTAGCATGAACTAACTGCCCCGGAGTAGGCTGTGGATTATATAGCCTGGAAACTCCTGCTTCCCCTCTCAATCTGCCCAATAATACCCAAGGCGACCTGAAGGACCTTTCGACCATCA
>JAFDJF010000029.1 GCA_019307645.1 Deltaproteobacteria bacterium | reverse complement strand
AGTGATGCCTCTATAAGCACCAGCTTCGCGCCGGATTGCAGGTCCGGATAATTGATCTGTACCCTTTTGGGCTCCAGATTAAAACGTCTCATGCAGGCCAAGATATCCACCAGACGTTCAGCAGGATAAATCATGGCCAGTCTGCCTTTTTTCTTAAGAAGAGCTCTGGCGGCGGCCAGAATGTCATCAACAGATGCCAGCAACTCGTGCCGGGCAATGGCCCTGCGCATATCTGGATTGATGCGGCCGCTTTTTACCTTTCGGTAAGGCGGATTGCATATGACAACATCGGCTGATTTCTTTTTAATAGAAAGATGTTTGATGTCCCCCAGGATGATTTTCATCTTATCTTTAAATCCGTTCATGGCGGCATTTCTCGCTGCTTGATCGGCCAGGTCCTCCTGAATCTCCAGTCCAAAGGCCTGTCCCACAGGTTTTGTGAGGAGCATCATCAATGGGATAATCCCGCAGCCCGTTCCCAAATCAATCACCACGTCTCCAGGTCTGATTGTCACAAATTCGGAAAGAAACACGGCATCAATGGAGAACCGGTATCCGTCTTTGGACTGAATCAATTTCAGCCTGCCGTCCATAAAGAAATCAATGCCTTCATCTGGACGCAGCTGGACTTCATGGGATGTGAATGATTTCATGAGGATCTATTTTATTAAGCACCAGACCCGTCAATACCTTGGGATAAAAATAGGTGGATTTTCTGGGCATGACCAAAGAGTTGTCCGCGATCTCTCTTACATGTTCTATCTTGGTGGGATTCAGCAGAAATGCCATCTGGTAGTTTCCGGATTCTACCTCTGAGACAGCCGTTTCCGTGCTGCTCTGATAATGAAAAATTTTGCTGTTATCCAGATCTTTTTTACTGAAGCCGAGTGCTTTGCGCAGGATCAACCTGGACAGGACAAGTACATCAAGTTTTTTAAGTGAGGGGTGAATGCCGTCACCCATTTTTTCCCTTGCCTCAGGTTTAAGCGAAAGAACATAGAATTTGCCGCCCCTGTGCCGGCAGAAGGCCATGACCGTGTCGAGGCGTCCGGCTTTTGCCATCTTTGTTTTCAGATCAATACAATCCTGAGACATGCCGGAGCCCGAATACGGGTATTCGGTTATGTCGAACCAGTTTTTCAGCGTTTTGAGAAAAGGTTCCAGTTCAAAATCGGGAACGCTTTTAATGAGTCTGTGGGAAGGGAGAATGGTCAGACCCTCATCATTCATGTTGGACAGATACATCATGACGTATTCATAAGATTTGTCGGCAGGTCGGCGGCCATACCTGTCGCGCATAATGTTCCTGAAGTTACGTGCCGTCTCGTACCGGTGATGCCCGTCTGCAATAAAAATGGGCTTTCCGGTCATGCCGTCAGCCACCTTGCTGAAAAGAGAACGGCTTTTCAGGCGCCACATCCGGTGTTTTGTGCCGTCTTTGAAATCAAAGGCTATTTGAGGAGAGGGGTCTGCAGCTTTTTTGCAGGTATCCAGTATCTTATTGTCAGGGTCCTCGTACAGACCGAATATCTGGCTGAACTGGGCATTGCATGCCCTGATGAGTTTTAAGCGGTCATCTTTGTGTGCAGAAAAGGTTTTTTCATGGGGGAGAATAACGCCTGAATCCTCGTCTTCAATCTTTACCAGGACAACTATCCCCCATCGGGTTCGCCGGGGTTCTCCGTTTCCAGGATCATATGTCAGGGAGGTCAGGTAAATACAAGGCTGATCCGCACGAATCAGAATTCCCTCGGATTCCCATCTCCTGTAACAATCTGCAGCACGCGTATACCTGTTGTCCCAATCCGAATCGCCGATTTTTCTTTTGCCCAGGATTAAACGGATAATATTGCAGGGGTCTGCCTGGTAGAACTCCTCCTGCTCTTCCTCTGAGATAACGTCATACGGCGGCGTGACAAGTCTTGACAAGTCTCGCTCTGAATGGAAGTTATAGGTTACACCCCTGAAAGGGAAAATAATGGCCATTTTTCACTCCTCTTTCAGATCCTGATAGATCCGACATAAAAAGTGATCCTAATTTCTCTTACTAAGTGCAAAGGTGTCAAGGAATTTCAAGGCGTTTTCATCTCTCACTGATCCGGAGGCTATAGTAGATGGCATTTTCAAAGCAGAATCACAAGGCGGACCTGAAATCCCAAAGCATTTGCCCTGATCTTGTGATCGAGGGAGGCACGGTCATTACCATGGCGAAAGGGCAGAAGCCTGTCCTGGACGCAAGTGTCTATGTTGGTGCTGGCCGTATCCTGGATGTTTGCGGGAGGGATGAGGATGGTCCGACACCGGACCCCCATGCTGAGATCATCGACGCACACAATGCCATCATTATGCCCGGCCTGATTAATGGTCACACCCATGTGGCCATGACGCTTTTCAGGGGATTTGCAGACGATCTGCCTCTGAAAGAATGGCTATACCAGAAGATTTTCCCTGCTGAGGCTGAATTTCTCAACCCGGAGACCGTATACTGGGGATCGCTTCTCAGATGTCTTGAGATGATTGCATCCGGGACCACCTGCCTGGCAGACGGGTATTTTTTCCAGGACGAAACGGTTCGCGCTGTTCATGAATCAGGGCTGAGAGGGCTCATCGCTCAGGGCGTTTTAGATTTTCCGGCCCCGGGCGTCGAAGACCCGAAAGAGAACCTAAAGGTCGCAAGGAAATTTATCGAAAGGTGGTTTTCTTTCTCAGATCTGATTACGCCGGGCATGTTCTGTCACAGCCCTCTCACATGCTCGGACCGTACGCTTGCAGGTGCGCTTGAGATATCAAGGTCGTTTGGCGTGCCTCTCCAGATGCATCTCTCAGAGACCCGTGATGAAGTAGTCGAGATAATAAAAAAAACCGGTAGAAGACCGGTACACTACCTGGACCGGCTCGGATTGATATCTGAAGACCTTATCGCGGCCCATGCAATCCACCTGGATGACAGTGAGATCGCATGTCTCAAGGAAAAAGGGGCTAAAGTGGTCCATGTACCTGAAAGTAATATGAAACTGTGCTCCGGTGTGAGTCATGTGGCTGAGATGTTAAACATGAATTTGAAAGTAGGGCTGGGCACGGACGGGTGCGCATCCAACAATAACCTGGATCTTTTCTGCGAGATGGACACTGCAGCCAAACTGAGCAAAGTCATGTCATACGACCCGACTGCATTGGATGCGAAAACAGTACTCAAAATGGCCACCTCTCTGGGAGCCGAGGTGTTGGGTCTTGGAAAAGAGATCGGGACCCTTGAAAAGGGGAAGCGGGCTGATATTATAGTCGTGGATCTTAACAGTCCACACCTCTGCCCCGTTTATGACCCGCTGTCTGCCATGGTATATTCCGCGAACGGGGCTGACGTAAAAGATGTCATTGTGAACGGGAGGCTTTTGATGAAAGACAGGAAGTTTATATCGTTGGACCCTGTCAAGATCATGGAGCAGGTACGGGGGATCAGTAAGAAAATTAGTAGACAGTGATCAATACCAGTGGTCGGTCAATGCCGTTAATTTAACGATTCTCAATAAGCTCAAGTATCCGGGATTGCTACCATGCGGGAAATATTTTAAACCGCAGAATATCGAATAACGAATGTAGAATGTCGAAGTATGGAATCGCTTCGCTCTATTTGTTTTATATAATTGACAAAAACTCCTTCCTTCGTAATTCGAAATTCCTTGTTCGGTATTCGATATTCTGTTTTACTTAATCCTGACGGATTGAATATTCTAGGAGATAAATGGTTCACTCCTTAATGTAACGGCCTTGGATAGGCACTAGCGAGAATTCAGGATATCCTCAATGATTTGAAAAGCGTTTCCGCAATCGGAAGCATAGTGTACTCCATTGATATTATTCCATGTTTCAAGTCCGATGACCGGTTTATCCGTTTTCAGGCCCAGGGCTATTTCAGAAAGAGTCCCGTGACCTCCTGCAATGGCGATCAGGATATCTGAGGCCCGTACAACCAGCAGGTTCCGTCCTTCACCAAGGCCTGTGGGTATGGGCACCCGGATGTAAGGGTTGGCGGATTCTTTTTCGAGGCCAGGGAGGATGCCAACCGTCATCCCATTAGCCTCCAGGCAGCCTTTTGATGCGCCTTCCATGACACCCCCAAGCCCGCCACAAATAAGTGTCCAGTCCCTTTTCCCTATTTCAAAACCAACGTCCCGGGCAAGCCTGAAAGTGGTATCGGAACATTTACCTGCCCCGATCACCCCGATGTAAAAGGGTTTTTTCATAAATTATTTCCCTATGTGCGAAAAAAATTGATTATTGGTCTGATAAACTGCTATAGAGGTCATCTTCATGTTAATTAAGGGTTCGCACAAAAATAAATTCGCATTTTGGCGCTCAGATTTAGGCTAATATTGTCATATTATGAAAAGTAAAAGGCGCAGGAATAGTGGACTATTTTAAGGTTTTTGCTTTTCATAATATGTCAAGAGCGACCTGAAGATGAGATGTCAAAATGTGAATTTATTTTTGCGCGAGTCCTAAGGCTATACTCCTGAGGGCATTACTTCAACTCATTATTTGGCGCGATCCTTCAACAGCTATACCAAATAAGTTGATTTGTGGTTTGCGTTAAGAGTAAACTAAACATATGGGCAATAGAAAAAAGAAAAGCCTCTTCCTGGCCATTGGGGCTATCTTATTAGTCTTGATTGTGCTAGGTTGGTTTATATTTGGTGTTTTTGAGGGTGAAAAGCCCCAAATAACCCTTCAACCCCTCCCCGAGTACCTTTCAGGAATCCAGGAATTCACGCTTACCACCACAGATATGAAAAGGGGGCTCAGGAACCTCCAGGTCTCCTTGAGTCAGGAAGGACGAAAAATAAATATACTCACGGAGCCATTCCCCTTCAAAGGTTTATTCAACCAGGAGGGCACTCGCAGATATGATACTGAATTTTCGTTAGATCCGTCACAGCTTAACCTGGCGCAGGGACGTGTAGACCTGATTGTGCGAGTCTGGGATCATTCCCGGAGAAGCGGTGGAGACGGAAACGTATCGATGATCCACCATAAGATGATTGTAGATACAATCCCTCCTGCAATCAGGGCAGTGAGCCGCTCTCACTATGTCAACGTGGGAGGGACCGGCCTTGTTGTGTATCAGACCTCTTCGGACTCTGTTGAGAGTGGCGTCTTCGTAGGAGACCGTTTTTTTAAGGGTTATCCCGCAGATGAAGAATCACAAGAGGGATATCATGTGTGCTATTTCGCAATTTCCCCCATTAAGGGAACAAATCCGGAGATATACCTGTGGGCTGAGGACAAGGCTGAAAATCGATCAAGGGCCGGTTTTTACTACCATATTCGCAGAAAACGGTTCCGCACGGAGAAGATTAATATCTCAGGCCGATTTTTAAAGCGCGTTCTTCCCTATTTTTCCTTTTATTCTTTTGCGCCGGAAGCAAGTGACGAGGAAAAGTTTCTCCAGATCAATCAGGAACTGCGGAAAGAAAATGCGCAGACATTTTATGAATTGAAGTCAGAGACAAACCCTGCACAGCTCTGGACGGGGAAATGGTTGAGGCTCAAAAATGCGGCGAATATGGCAAATTTTGGTGATCGGCGCTTGTATTATTACAACGGTAAAAAGATCGACAAACAGGTTCACCTGGGGGTGGACCTGGCTTCACTGGCCAACTCGAAAGTTCAGGCCGCCAACAATGGCCGGGTGATTTATGCAGAACGTCTAGGTATATACGGGAACACGGTTGTTCTTGATCATGGTCAGGGCCTGGCCTCTGTGAACTCACATCTGAGCCATATAAATGTTGAGGCAGGGCAGGAAGTCATGAAAGGAGATGTCGTTGGACTGACCGGTCAGACCGGGCTTGCAGGCGGAGATCATCTCCATTTTGGTATTTTAGTGAACGGTGAGTTTGTCAATCCCATAGAATGGTGGGATCCGCACTGGATTGAAGACAATATATCCAAGAAGCTGACGCTTATTAATAAGTGATGGTCTCGTAAAAAGTTCGCCTATCATGCCATGGCGGCATTACGTTGCAGCCTTCGTTACTGGGGCGTGTATTTACAAAAAAACAACAAAAAAGCAGAGCCGAAAGGCTCTGCTTTTTTATTGATCTTATTTAGTGCCTGAACGAAAAGTCCGTTCAGACACAATTTTGAATTTTAAATGTTGAATTGAGAAAAAGAACAACTTCAGTATGTTAATAATTCCAGTTCTAAATAGAGAGAACAAATTTCGGGGTTTTCGTTCAGGCACTATTTCGGGGCGCCGAATGTCAGGGAGGGATAAAATCAGACCTTTCCGGTCATAAGGCAAGATGTTTGTTCTTTTATTTTCTCTTTTTTTTGTGTTGCCCCACAACGATTTTCAAACAGATGGGATATTTTTTATCCCCAAACCGATATTCAATATTGGCTTCACATGGTATGGGGATTTGGCCAAGTTCCATCATGATCCCTTCTGTATCCATAATAATCGTCTCTTTTGTTACCAGGAAAATGCGCTCATTTTGAACAGAAATGGTATTATTGTTTTTCCTTACGATCGTAACCGTTCCGGATTGCTTAGTACCCATCGGAGCAGGTGTAGCAACCGGGTTTTGCGCAAACCCGTTAACATCGAAGAAAAACAAAAATACAAGAATACATATGACGCTTTTTAGATATTGTAACGCAATATAATCTTTACCGTAGAACAACATAGGTGAACCCTCCTTATTTCTCTAACCACGATGTAAGACCGCTTCTGAATTTCAGGGCGGGATCAAGTTCTTCCCTGAGAATTGTACCGGTGCTTTGCTGCAGGAAACCTGTTGCACCATCCTGCTTCCCGGCATGTATTCCTACACTTGATGACTTACCTTCACCCAGCTCAATCTTATCTTTAAACACTTCCACATCCTGACCATCGATATCCACTGTAATGGTTCCATTACTAAATGCAGCGCGATGATAGGCCGTACCGGTCTCATAGAACAGGGCGTATAGGGCGCTGGTGCCTCCAAATCCACATATATCGTCATTAGGCACAAAGGAAGCTGTAAAGAGTGTGCCACCCAGTATCGCAGGTTTCGTTATGACACGTTCTTTCGAGGTGGTCAAGGTTCTCATCCACCCGTCCATTGAGCGAGCCAGGGACAACAGGTCTTCATACTCACCTGTCGTGCCGTCACCGTCGTGATCCGCTATCAAAGAAATGCCGTCATAAACTGAATTTGCATCAGCGATAAGAAAGCCGTCTGCATTCAAAAGGTCGGATATCTCCAACAGGTCTGTAGCGGTTGGCAGGCAGGCAGCGCTATAGCTCTGATAGCATGCGTGGCTGCTATTAAAAAACGGATCCTTAATGCCAAACAGATACTGAGTATCCGTGTCAGTCTTGTCCGGAGTACCCAAGTAACGACCTGTTCCAAAAAATATCCATCCGTTATCCAAGGTATCTACACTTAAGGCGGCAGGGGCAGTGATCGGTGTTGTAGAATCGAAAAGGATGCTCAACTGCCAGGGATTTGTTGCATCTGTTGGGTCATCTACATAATTGGCCGTGTCTTCGCCATCATATACATATGTCCCACTTCCGACCGGATCTTCCTTAACCCAGGGAACGGCTATTTTATAAAGTTTCCCTTTCCAGCCGGCATCATCATAAGTTTCCCCGATATAAACGGCATCCACACTGTAGTTCATGTTCTTGTCCAAAGAGACCGGAGAGTTCATAAATGCATCTGACTCACTGGTTTCAAAAAGCCAGCCGTCTGTAGTTCCTGCTGCAAAGGAGGCATTCGGGTAAGCATCCCCTGTTTTGAGGTCCACCACAAAAACATAACCGTTTTGAGAACTCGATCCGTCGCAATCACTTGGGCCTGAACCGAAAACGGCAAGCCATTTATCTTTGACCTTTACCACCGTCGGAGTAGATGAAGTCCTTTGCAGATTCTGATAGGTCCTTTCCCAGAGCAACCTGGGGTTTCTCGGATCGGTTACGTCCATGCACACATAGGTGGGGAAAAAAGACCTGGTGGTGTCAGCCGTGCCGGCGTTATAGTCAAAATCTTCTTCTGCCGAGATTTCACCGCCACCCAGGTTGAATCCTGTCAGGAGAATCGTTCCCCAGTTGTCCGCTTCACCGATCTCATCAACAAGGCCGTCACCATCATTATCGATACCATCGAAATCTGAATCAGAGTCGGTGTAATGCGTTTCGTCCGGAAGTATCTTTGCATCGAAAACCTTGGGCTTCATGTCCACATAATACACGTGCGTGTAATTGGTGTCCGGACCCCACTTCAAGTGTGGAAGGAGACTCTGCGGAATAAAGGCCCACAATTCATCCCCTATGTTTTCCGAGCCTGCTGCCCAGTTGAATGAACGGGTTGTACTTTCATATTTGTAGGATGTAAAGGCATGTAACATGCCGTCGTTGGCTCCCAGGTAAACAATCGTTTCTCTGTCTTTGTATTGGTCGTAATAGTCTTGATACGACTCATCTGAATAAAGAAGGCCAAATTTGTCTGGAGGCTTGGAAAGGGTAACCGGTGTTGAGTGCACAATATCGCCCAGTTTCCACACCTCCTGATCGCCGTCACCGTCCCAATCCGCACGCCTGTTTCTCAATCCGGAAATGTTATTGCCGCGGACCCACTGAATCAGGTTGCTCACGCGATCGTCATGGGTTGCCCCAAGATAGTCCCAGGTACTGTTGTCCTGGACACCCAGAAAAGGCTTAATATATGTAGCAGCTCCTGTATGGAACCTGACAACTTCACCGCTGTCATCAAAAGGATCATCCGTGCCTTCATCCGGCACATCGTCTTCATCCTTGTCAATGTAAGTAAATATTTTTCTGTCAGCGGCACTCCTTTGGGCAAGAAGGCTCCCTGCCTCCCAGAGGGGAAAAATCTCATCAAGTTCCAATTCCTCATAGGAGGCCGTTTCTGTGTCGGGATAAGGGATTAGAGTACTAACATCGAATCTTTTTATCTTTGTATCTCCACTCCCTGAATCAAGAAAATAAGAAATTACTTTGTCCTGGGTCACATCCAGTACAGCATTCCGGTCCGTATCTTCCCGCAGGTTCCCGTAAGGATCAAGCCAGAGGGACTGGAGGAATCCCAGCCATTCGATATCCTCGGTACCCACGGTCACACAGGGTCGAAAGTAGGCCTGAACCAGGGTCCCCTCACCCTCACCTGATGTGGCAAGGACTGAAACAGAGGTTCCTGATGCGGCCCTCTCAAGGATGTCATTGATTGCCTGGATCAGCTTGGATTCCAGTTCTCTTCCGTTATTGGCCTCATAATAGGTATCAGGGACGCCGTCGCCGTCCTCGTCCCACTCCGATTGAAGATCAGGAACTTTATTGTTGTTTTTGTCCTCAAAGCCGCCGTTCTTGGCCGCTTCCTTTAATAAATTTCTGGCATTGGCATCAGATCCAAAGGCATAAATGGGGTACAAAATCATATTCTGGTCCCCATCAAGCTCGGTTTTTCCCACAGTGTCACTTCTGAGATCATTTGTCCGGGCCCAGAGGGCAATGTCCTTAAGATAGTCTGTGCCTGCAGATGGAAATTCACATCCTGTGCCTGTCAGTTCGTCACAATTCGTGCTGTTGCTTGTGAGAAATGTGTCATAACTGTCCGCATAGTCTTTGTACATGTCAGGGATCATCCCGTCCATTGTGGAGGCCCCGTCAGTAAGCAGAATGACAAAGGCGTCTGCGCAATGAATAAATTCCGTCCCGTTGTGATAGGGATCCTGACCCACATTGTCATTGGGAACAATGTTATTTGCATAATCAAGATCAGGGACTGTCTGGGTGTCCTCCTGCTTGAAATACTGCATGGCTACATAATAGGCCTCGCCCAGCGGCGTCCAGGTATCGCAGGCGGTGTTCTGGAGGTCGGTTACCAGGGAAACCATATTGGTGCCGATGGTGCTGGCGATATAGCCGCCGCTTTGGTTATTCCCAGTGCCGTCAAAGAAAAATTCGTTTCCCCACCTGGCCCTGTTGCCAACCTTCTGCAGGACGCCTGCAAGATTTCCATCCACAAAACTGCCGGCCTCGTCCGGGTATGTCACCATATCTTTTTCTACTCGAATCGTGAATTGCCCTTCATAAACCCAGGTAACCGTGCCGGACACCTGGTATTCGGAATTGGTCATATCCGAATGCCAGAACTCAAAATTTCCACCATCAAGATAAAACCAGACAACTCTGTTTCCCGTATGGGCGCCGGACTCATAGAGGCTGGTATTAACTCTCTGATCATCATAATAAGCCTCCT
>JAFDJF010000411.1 GCA_019307645.1 Deltaproteobacteria bacterium | reverse complement strand
ATGTCCTGGATGAAATTAAACCCTAACGTTGCAACGTTAGAGTGAATGTCATTAACTTAAGAGAATGCCCAATGAGTTTCACCGGATATTCATTTTTCAAGCCAGGTTAAAACCGAATAACGAATATCGATTACATGAATTCCGAATGACGAAGGAAGGAGTTTTTATCAATCATATAAAATAAATATAGCGAAGCGACTCCATACCTTGCCACTCGTGATTCTCTCCGAGGCCGCTTCCAGCCCGGAGGGCTTACAGGCCAGAGGGTAGGCTCTAGGAGCCGGAGGCGTGATTCGATATTCGGAGGTTCAAATTTTCCTCACATGGAAGTAATGTCTGATGCTGCAATTTAATACAAATCGTTGAGTTAATGGCATTGATGTTAGGGTTAAATCAGGCCCTCCTCCAGTGGCGGCGTAGCTCAGGTGGTCAGAGCATACGGCTCATATCCGTAAGGTCACTGGTTCAAATCCAGTCGCCGCTACCAACCAAAGGACCCTCGCTATTGACATTCCCTTAACCGGTCTTATTCTTTTCACAATATTAATCCTTTTGAAGAGCGGTTGCGATGCTATTGAGGTCCTTTGAACATAATGATCTCACGCTGGTAAGTGACGCCCTTGATATTGCAGAGGACGCTACAGGGGATTATTTTAAGTTTTCCCTGGGACAGTGGAAAAGACACCACTACGATGTAAGGACGCTTTCCGCTTTAACAAGAGATGAAATAAGGACTAACGCGTTTGCATTGCTGAACAAAAGCTCAAAGGTAATGGGCGATTTCGAGTCAAAGGTGAGACATCGTGATTTTTATTTCATATGCCTCCAGGACCATCTGATACTAAACGCTTTGAATAGGGATAAAGACCTTGGACTCCTGTCGCTCATGGTATATATTTTCACTCACGAGCTGGTCCATATCGTGAGGTTCTGCAATTTCCTGAAAAGATTCGATGTCCCGGAGGTAGAAAGAGAAAAAGAAGAAAAAATTGTTCATTCAAAAACCTATGAGATTTTGAAAGACCTTCCAGTGTCACAACTGGATTATATACTTAATTCATACAAAAACCACAGGATATGCGATATGGCCGTGGTTTAGGGTTCGCGCCAAAATGCGAAGTTATTTTTGCGCGAGCCCTTAGGGTTTGAAAGCCGGGACAACGTCAAAAGGCACGATTTGAAACTCCCGGGATATGTGAGATGGAGGAGATTTATAATGCCGATCTATGAATACGAATGTCAAAAATGCGGACATCAAACAGAGATCCTGCAGAAATTTTCGGATCCACCAGTCGCCAGGTGTACCGCGTGCCACGGCAAAATGAAAAAGTTCATTTCCCAGAGCACGTTTCATCTGAAAGGGTCCGGCTGGTATGTCACTGACTATGCGTCTAAGTCAACCCCTTCAAATGCAACATCCCATTCCGGGGAATCCCGGGGAGGGTCTTCAAGCTCAGGCGAAAAATCCACTAAAATGGAGTCAAAAGGCTCGACTGAGAAGTCAACAAAGAAAACCGATTCAAAAAGCAGTGATTGATCAATTTTCTTGGGGATAATTAAAGATTATGCAACCGAGGTATAGCGGGAAAGTTCAGGACAAGCTTATTAATCGTCTTGAAAGACAGGAAAAACGGCAGGCTTTTCAGCAAGATAGATTTTTTAAGTTTAAACTGAATGAAATCCACAACAAACTGTCTCAGAACCTGCTTATGAAGAAGGTCATTGAAACAGACAATCCTGCTGCCATCTCCAATTCTCTCCTTAAATGCCTCAAAAAAGCGGTGAAAAGTTCACAATTCGATTTTGATTACTTTATCGCACCCATACGCGGTCTGGTTCCCCGTCCAAATCGTCATTCCCTTTATGTCACCCAGTACATTATGGAAGTACTGATTAATGATCCCGACGTGATCGAGATCTATGGGACGGATGAGGAAATATACCGGATCGTAAACGAGATCCTGAGCCAGGTTAATATCAAGTTTGAAAGGGCCGAAGAGGAAATCCTTGCCCAGTTGGCACATAACAAGTCACTGATGCCCGGTACCAGAGACTATGAAGTTGAGTTGGACCGGCTTATGCAAAATAAAGTGGGGGAACCCCAAAAAAGTTATTAGGGTGCGCATAAAAATAACATTTTTGGCGCTCAGATTCAGGTTAGGTTTGCTCAAAAAAACATCGCATTTTTGAGCAGGTCATAAGGCCTCTTCATTGTAACCTTTTTTCAGCCTGCCGTTCTACTATTCCAGTATTCGTAACAGCTTAGAGTTTTGAAAAGACGTAGCATAATCGGAATTTTCGAACCGTGAGGGTCTCTTTTTAGAAGTCCGCATATTTGTAAGTCATTCCAAAATGACGGCAGCTTGATACGCAATTTGTCATTAGGGGTCTACAAAGCATGCCTTCCGCTCCAAGTTGCCCTTCTCTGCCTTTACGTTGCTTAAAATCCAGGTCTGGCGGGCATAATATCGGATGTCAATTGTGATGCGGGCTTCTAAAAAAAGACCCTCACGGTTCGACAAACATTATTGGTAAAAATCTAAACAGTTACCAGTATTCCAATTGTGAGCGAAGCGACCCAGGTATTTAATATGTCAAAAAAAATCGCATTTTTGTTTCCCGGTCAGGGCTCACAGTTTGTGGGCATGGGCAAGGAGCTTAAGGACCAGTTTCCTGCAGTCAAAGAAATATTTGAGCAGGTAGATGAAATATGTCAAAAGCCCATATCAAAGCTCTGTTTCGAAGGGCCAATGGATGAGTTAACAATCACCGAGAACCTCCAGCCTGCGGTTACGGCAGTCAGCCTGTCCTGTCTTGCAGCTTTAAAACAGTCCGGAGTCAATGCGATTGTTTCAGCCGGACACAGCCTGGGCGAATATGCAGCCCTTGTCTCTGCCGGTGTGATCAGCAGTTATGATGCCCTCAGGCTGGTTCAAAAAAGGGGCCAGCTGATGCACAGAGAGGCCGTCGCCAATCCCGGAGACATGGTCGCTGTAATCGGCATGGATATCAATACTGTTCTGGAGGTTATAAACGAGGTAAAAGAGAAGGACATACTCGCCGTAGCAAACCACAATACGGCTGAACAGGTGGTGATCACCGGTGAAAAAGAACCTGTTTCCCGTGCCGTGAACCTGGTCAAGGAAAGGACAGGCAGGGCCATCTCTCTCAAGGTCAGCGGCGCATGGCACTGTGATTTAATGAAGGGTGCAGTGGAAGAGTTCCGCCGGTTTATGGAAGATATCCCCTTTTCCGAGCCTCAATCAACCGTACTTTTCAATGCCACTGCCGCTAAAGAAACAGCGCCCGAAAAAATAAAAGACATTATGGCCAAACAGCTTGTAAGCCCGGTCAAATGGCACTTTATCATGCTGTCCATGTTAAAAGCCGGCGTAGACACCTTTGTGGAAGTAGGCCCCAAAAACGTATTGACCGGTCTGCTCAAAAAAACCGTATCTGCAGACGACAATGTAAACATCCACAATGTACAGGATACGCAAAGCCTGAAAGAATTATTATTTTGACGGGGTTCACCCTTGTTATTTAGTGCCCGAACGAAAACTGTCTTTTTCGCTAATATCTGCGTCAGATAAAAATTTTAATCCTCAAAATACTTCATGTATTCCTGCGGTTAAAATTTTGATCTTCCTTGATCTTGACGAAAAATCCTAGTTTTCGTTCAGACACTA
>JAFDJF010000410.1 GCA_019307645.1 Deltaproteobacteria bacterium | reverse complement strand
CTGTCTGAGGTGAAAAAATATCCCTGACAGCCATTTGTATACGCTCATGAACAGTGGCTCTGGGGTTTCTGCAATTTTGCGGGCTTTTTGTTTCGGTCTTAGGGATATCAAATTTAACATGTTCAGCTGCGGGTGGTACCAATGGCCTGATATCCTCACCACTTTCCGCCTTCGGCCGGATAAAACGAAAATAGGCGCAGATCACAAAAACCAGGGCCAGCCCGATGACCAAATAAAGTTTTATCTGTTCGCTCTTTTTTCCCGCCACTTAAATTGTGCCTTCATTGTTGTGTTTCAGTTATTAACGTTCAAATATACTTGCCATAAGATCAACACGGCATTGCTGATCTTTGTTGGCTTTGGCAATGGTGATCTTTTCCATCACCACCTTGCGGTTCATGGTCTCCAGATCATGAAGCGCTTGATAGACCTTGACGAAGGAGCCCTCAAAAATGAGACGAACCGGATTTTTTGTATAGAGCCTTTCTTCTACAGTAGATAGAGGTTCCAGAGTTACCAGCGCAACTTCTCTTTCCTTCATCAAAGAATCCACTTTTTTTAAAAACTCTCCCATCTTCGCTGTTTCCGGAATTTGCTCGTTTAAGGACGCTAATTCCCTTCTTGTAGCATCTAATACCTCTTTCAGACGTTGCAGATTCGTATCAGCCAGGTCCAGATCCCTTAATCTCTGAGAGAGCAGTTCATTTTCCTGGCGGATCTGTTTACTCTGACTTATTATATGGCTCACGGCCAGGTAGCCACATAAGACCGAAACCGTCACCACTATGGCAAGACACGTTCGATCGAGGTTTTTTATGCTCAATGGCATTACTGACTAATCCCTTTAAATATGGCATTCGATCTGAAATTCGACTACCCGAATTGATTCACCGTCGTTTTTCCGCGATAAGGCTGTGATCATCTCACGGGCGAATTTCAATATCACGCGTTTGAACATGGGCTCAGCTGAAAGTCGATTTACAAAATTCCCGAGCTCTTCGTTGGAAAAAGAAAGCCCAGTTAATTTCAACCGTGTGACATTTTCCTCGTCTTCATCATGACCCTTGCCTTGATCGATGGTGAGCCGTCTGAGCCAGGTGTCCTCATTCATAATATCAGCCAGAGTATGGAGTACCCTTGAATACGACTGATTCCTTGTTATGGTTTTGAGAACGGACTGCTGCTGGTCCAGTCTTTCCAATTCGTCCTGCACCCCTTTGATCTCCTCGATCCTTGTGCCCAGATTCATGTGCATGTCTTCGAGGGTTGTCATGGGCCGTTCTTTTGCCAGGGCCACTTTTGCCTGGTAGAAGTAGAACCCAAAGACCAGGGATAGGGAGATAACCATGCACCCTGCCCAAAAGCCAAGATGTCTCAGTAAATACCGGCGATCCAGAATGTCACCGGGAATCAAATTTATTTCTCTTAAAGCCATGTTCCCTTTCGCATCGCAAGGCCTAAGGCCAGGGAAAATGAGGCTGCTTCAGCCCTGTCAGACAGGATGCTGTCCCCGGATAAGATCCCTTTTGTCATGGGATTGACACATCTTGTGGGAATGTTGAGTCGTCTTTCAAGATGCTTATCCAGATGAAGGAGACTATTCGCCTGACCATACATAAAGATTTCATTAAACGCTATTTCATGCGTTTCCGCCCTCACATAACCGATAATTTGATGAAACTCATTAATCAGATCATCAATATACGGGGACAATACCTGGAAGATCACACGGTACAAAGCGCGGTCTTGCCCGTTATCTGTAGAACCCTCTGACAGAACGTCATTCTGGTGGTCAGCGTGATCTTCGTAGAGCAGGCCGTAATTCCTTAGTAGGCTTAACGCCTGGTCGTTGTTGTCAGGGAGTTCAAGATTATTCTTTAAGCTGTTCAAAAGGGGCTGAAGCCCCCAGTTCACGTTCCGGTTAGCCAGAATACTGTCCTCAGTGACAATGCAAAGTGTGCTTTCCCGGTGTCCGACATTGCACAAAATGACAGGTTTTTCCGATAGCTCAAAAAGATTACGATGCAGGCGAATCAATGAAGTGAGGCCGACATCCACTGCTTCCACCGACAGGCCGGCCTGTTTCAACACATTGAGATACTGCCCCATCTTATCCCTTTGGACGACAACGATAATGGCCTTATATTTTGTCGTTTCGCCGTTTGTTACGGCCTTGATAGATGGGTAATCGATGATGGCCTCATTTACGGTAAAAGAAAGATACCCCTTCATTTCTTGCACAATCGCGTCTTCTATTGATTTTCCATTTCCAATTTCAAAACTTATGGGAAAAGTATAGACATATTGGTAGGGAATATTGAAAAGGATTCGTTTCCCTCGAAAATGGTTTTTTTTAAGAATTTCTCTTAAGATCGAGGCAAGGGAATCACCTGAATCCATCGTATCCGCAAGCGGATGGCTTAATCTCTGATGAACCATTTCCCGAATAGCTACGCCCTCCCCCATTCTCTTGAGTTGGACGGCATAAAGGTCCTGGTTGTCGAAGTCTATGCCTATGGGGTATATGGGTTTTAATTTAACCATGAAATCCTTTTAAGATCGTACAATCTACAAATCGTCAAGTAATTGACGTGAATTGACAACCACTTGCCGCATTTAGGCCTTGGAATTCCAGAATGCCCGAGCTTCTCTGGCGCTAAGTGGCTTCAAAATACCTTTGATACTCCCCTAAAAAGTCGTAAAACACCATTTCTCGTCATTCCGGCCCCGCACACTGATGCGGGATAAACTGCAGCCGGTCGAAGATTCCGATTTATCGGAGAATCCAGTTATATCAATATGTTCTGGATGCCGGATCAAGTCCGGCATGACGATTTCGGACTTTTTACGGAAGCGTCAAAACTCACTTTTCATAAAAATACTGAAGTATATTCCTCCCAGGGAGCGGAGGAATACAATCACTGTATACAGCAAAAGTCATGCCATACGTGGTGGAAAAGATAATTCCAGATTGGAAATATGGAGGCACCTGCTCAGGTGGTCATGATGGATGAGGGGAACTACGAAACACGCGAAAATGGGAACGCACATTGTATTTAACAGTTTCGTAGTTGAAAGAGATGACGGATACCTGAGTTACATATGGAAAAGCCTGTGGAAGGTGGAATTAATTGTTTGAAGGGGGCACTCAATTACCCAGGTCGTAGAGGACTGAAATCTCGTCCTCACTCAACACGCGGTTGTAGATGCGGACATCATCCAGTTTGCCATCCCAGTATTCGCCGTACTGGCTCCGCCCAATATACAAGTCATCAGAGTTTGTGAGCGGTTGGCGGTCCGTTGACCAGTTCCTCACCTCTGTCCCGTTTAAGTAAACGCGGACACTGTTATTGGCATTGTTAAATGTAGCGGCAATGTGGTACCAGGTATCCGTCTGAAGGTTTTCATCAGAAGTATTGAATTCCCGGAATCCGCCGTTATAAAAACCAAAGGTTATTTCGTCACCTACCGTGCCGAACCAGTAATTCTGGTTATTTCCCGACGTCCCCTTGTTTAGCACAAGGTCATAAGCGTCAAGACCACCTGAATTGGCGTAGATCCAGGCCGCGACAGTGAACTGGTTCATCAGTGAAAGGCTGGGATCATGGGGCACGAGAACATGATCATTGCCTCCGTCAAAGTCCAGGGCACCATCAATTTTGCCTGGGACCCAGTCTGTTGCCGGGTCC
>JAFDJF010000028.1 GCA_019307645.1 Deltaproteobacteria bacterium | reverse complement strand
ACTGTCAGGCAGCCCAAAAGATTGAAAAAGGGGTTTCGCCACTTTCGGTAAAAAAGATTTTGATTGTGGACGATGATCCCATTGTCCGATCCATACTGTCAAGCGCTCTTAAGACTTATACGGAACTAGGGGTACTGACTGCCGAGAACGGCAAGGTGGCCGTCAAACTCCTGAACATTATCAAAATTGATCTGGTAATAACCGACATGGAAATGCCGGAAATGAATGGGGTGGGTCTTTTGTCAGACATGAATAAAAACCACCCTGAAATCCCCGTCATCGTTTTGACATGGTTTGTAACAAAGGAGATAGAAACAAAAATCAAGGCCCTTGGCGCCTCCCAGTACCTGGAAAAGCCTATCGATATTAATATTCTTACTGAGATGATATTTCAGGAGCTGAATGCCGGAGCAGGGGGAAAGATTCACGGAATAAGCATAGCTGCTTTCCTGCAGCTGGTAGAGATAGAAGAGAAGACATGTACTCTGACGGTTAAGTGGAACCACAGGGTAGGGTATCTCTATTTTCTGAAAGGTGGTCTGATCGGTGCAGTGACGGAAGATCTGCGGGGTGAAGAAGCGGCATATCGTATAATTGGGTGGGAAAACAGCGCAATAGAAATTGAAGACGTCTGCCGGAACAAGAAAAAAGAGATTAACAAACCACTTATGTTGATATTGATGGAAGCCAACCGACTGAAAGATGAGGAAGGTCCCGGCATCACAGCAACATATGGTTTTGATGAGGGGATAAACGGTGTACTGTCTGTTTGATACACGTGTCAGTAGCCGGCTCACGAACACCGATATCCGCTTCCATTGGACGCAACCATAACCAACAAGAGGATTATGCGTTTTCAATTTTCTGACAGCCAAACAATGGATACGAAACCGGACATAAAAGAATCCGCTTCAAATGTCGGATCATTACTGGTAAAAGAAGGGTTCGTGACAGAAGAGGATATTGAAAGTGCCCTTGAGATACAGAAAAAGGACACGGAAGAAATAAAAATGCCCTTCAGCATGATCCTTGTCAATAAAGGGTTTCTGACCAAACAGGATATTGACCGACTGATTGCACATCCTGAAATCCAGCAAGATATCGAAACACTGATTCTGGAAAACGGGCTGATTGACGAACAGGGGTTGTTCGACTGCCTGGGGAAAAAGGCTGAAGATCAACAGATTGGCGACATGCTGGCCAAAGAAGGCCACATAAATAATGATGAGTTGGAAAATATATTGAACAAGCAACTTGACGGGATCAAACTGGGCAAGCTCGCTTTAAAGCTCAAGATGATATCAGAAAAAGAACTTGAGGAAGCATTAAAATTCAAACGGTATAAAAGGGCTATTGGTGAAATTCTCTGCGATTTAAACCTGATTACGCTGAGCGAGTTGAACCTCGTTTTTCAAAAATACAACAAACATCTTAAACTTGGTGAAATTCTTCTACAGCAGGAAATCGTCGACCAGGAAACCCTTGAAAAAGCACTTCAGGAGCAGAAATTCAAGGGCGAGACACTTGGCAAGATTCTTGTCAGAAAGAGCCTTATCAGTGTCCATCAACTCTATTTTGCATTATCCGTCCAGTACAATATTCAGTTTCACGATCTTGACGGGTTTGTTTTTTACGAGAAACAGAAAATTGCACTTCGCGATATTGTGGGTCAGAAATATGCCGAAGAAAATCTGGTCCTTCCGCTGTTTCTCAATGGAAACAACCTCACAGTGGCAGTGGCAAATCCATCAAGGGTATGGGTGGCAAATGAGTTGCGGTCAAAATATAACCAGTTCAGAATAGCCTGCGTTTTGATAAGTGATGAGAAGTTCGAGCAGCTCTTCGCGATACTTTACGGAGAAATGCTGGACACTTCCAAAGAATTGAACAAAGAGGAGAGACCGGATGTCACAAAGACCGGCAAATCAGTAATATCGGATCTTGAAACAGACAGGATTCTGATCGACAATTTGTACGAACGATATGAAATTCTCAGGGAAAAGATCGGGGGCGAATTTCCCAGGTCGGATGCGCTACTTTTCAGAGAATTTATTGAAGATAGCTATAAAGACATCTGCGATAAGTTTCACTGCAACAGCGTGTCTTTTTATGTGGAGGTCGGAAGCGACCAGGTGGAGATACTTGCTGCGCCGTTGATAGGGAATATTCCAATTTCTGACGACAGGTCGATCAATGAGGAGGCATCGTGGCCAGGGTAATTACAGTCACAAGCGGAAAAGGCGGAGTTGGAAAAACAAATATCAGTGCCAATCTCGCCCTTTGTCTGGCCCGCCAGGGTTACCGGACGTGCCTTTTTGATGCAGATTTGGGCCTTGCCAATATCAATATTCTTCTGGGACTTTATCCGGAACATGATTTGGGTGATGTAATCCTAAACGAGAAGACTATCGACGATATCATAATTAAAGACTACAAAGGAATTGACATAATCCCAGGGAGTTCGGGTGTCGAAAAAATGGCGGATCTTGATCCGGAGAAGCTTGAGTACATGATCAGGTCATTTTCCGAACTTGATGGTGAATACGACTTTTTCATTTTTGACACTTCTGCCGGAGTCTCAAAAAATGTTATTTCTTTCTGTATGGCTTCCTCGGAAGTCATTTTGATTGTAACACCCGAACCCACTTCATTGACCGACGGTTATGCGCTGCTGAAAATTCTATCATTAAACGGATTCAACAACTCCGTCATGGTCGCAGTGAACCAGTGTAAGAATATACAGAGTGCAAGAATTGTATATACAAAGTTCAGAGAAACAGTGGAAAAATTTCTTCCCGTCAAGGTGTTGCCTCTCGGCGCAGTTATGCAGGATTCAAATGTCGTCAAGGCCGTGAAAGAACAGAAACCATTTGTTTCTCGTTACCCGAATTCGACCGCCTCGATTTGCATAAAAAAGATGGCAAAGCATCTGGGCGAGGAAAAGGCCGCAGATACTGAGATTTACGGCCTTGAAACTTTCTGGACAAGATGTTTGAGAGTTTTCAAAGAACCTGTACAGCTTACGGGTACCAAGGCTGTTAAGAAACCTGAAGAATCCAAACATGATGTACCGGATGAAAAGGCAACCATTGATCAACATTCCGCTGAGAAAAAGGCTTCGTTATCCGGGGCGGTTGAGATATCATCGTCTTCTGACCCGAGTTCTCATCCCCAGATTATTGAAGGCGGACATATGGCACAGGAAATCCGTCTGCTATTGGAAGACCTTGTAAAAAACGTTTCATCAATGTCGCAGGATATTGGTGTAATCAGAAAAGCTTTAGGAAATGGGCGGGGGGAACACCCCGAAACAAAGCTGCCTCCTGAAGACACAGTTAATAGTGAGGCAACAATCATTCCGCTTGATTTTGAAGCGTTTCTCAAACGCTGTGAGCATCGTTAGGGTTTGCTTAGCGCCTTAAGAAGTCAGGCGCAGGTCAGATATGGCATGATAGTTGCAATAAAATCATGCAAGTGTAAGAGAAAAAACCCCCTTTCTTTCATTCTTACCTTTTAAACCCTGCAGGAAATTGATCCGGCAGGGTTTTTTTTGGTAAAAAAACCGGATCAGGTTCCATTTGAAGTCGGCATGTTTTCTATGTAATCAAGCAACTCTTCTGCAAGGCCCTTGTCAAGATTTTTAAGACTTTCGTATTGTTCACGTGCGGCGCTGTTTTTGCCAAGAGTCAGATACGAAAGGCCCAGAATGTGATAGGCCTCAGCAAAATCGGGTTTTAATGTGATGGCCTGTTTGAGGGCCTCAACGGCCTTTCCAGTGTGTTGAAGTTTGGCATAACAAACACCTAGACCATAAAAGGCTTGTGCATACTCAGGTTCGAATTCCAGTGCCCTTTTAAACGGCCCCACTGCATCGTTATAACGGCCGAGTTCAACATAACAGAGTCCCAGGTTGTAATAGGCCTCTGTAAAATTGGTTTTAATTCGCAGGGCCGCTTCGAAACTTCTAATAGCTTCTTCCGTACGGCGAAGTCTGAAATAGCAGATTCCCAGGTTATAGTGCGCCGGGGCGTACTCCGTGATTTCTATGGCCTTTTTGCTTGTCTCTATTGCCTCATCATAACGTTCAAGTTCAACATAACAAACCCCCAGCTCATGGTAGGCTCGAAAATAATCGGGTTTTAATGTGATGGCCTGTTTGAGGGCCTCAACGGCCTTTCCAGTGTGTTGAAGTTTGGCATAACAAACACCTAAATCATAATAGGCTTCTGCACACTTGGGATTGAGGGCGATGGACTTTTTGAAGGGCGCCAGCGCCTCATTATAACATTCAAGCTCAACAGAGCAGCGCCCCAGATTATAATGGGCCTGAGCATAATCAGGTTCGATTTTTATGACATTTTTGTAGGCCTCCATTGCTTCACGATAACGGCCGGCTTTGGCATATGAGTCCCCCAGCTTAAGGTGTGTTCCGGGGTCATCAGGTTTTAGTCGCACGGCCTGCCTGTACGCTTTTATCATAATGTCAGGGCCAGAAAATAAAAAAAGGATTATAACGGCGGAAGACAAAAAGGCGATCACAGCTCTTGGTGTGCCAATCTTACAATGTTTAACTGTGAAGCTGCCGTCACTGTCCCATACCGTGGATCCCCTTGTTTTTATTCTAAAGCAGGCAACAAGCGCTGTAATCGGGGCGATAAAAAAAACACCCATACCCACGCCATTGCACCAGACCGAAAGGCTTCGTCTCAGAGTACTCAAAAACTTTGGCTTCAGCTGGAAGATATCTACTACAGCCGTTCCTAATATCCATTTTCCGGGTGTTGTCCCGAACATACTCAAAAGGCCTGCCTCTGGAATAATCCATGCAAAGGCAAGAATTGCGGGAATAAACAACACGCGAAACTCGGTTTCGGGAAAGATGTTATCAGCAGCTATTAGTTTCAAAAGAAAAGCAAAGAAAAGATAATCAATGATCCTTGCAAAACAGCGTACCCAGGGCCGCAAATGAGATTCCGCGATTGGTTCTCTTGTTGAATGAAGCAGAGAACCTTTTTTGGATGTCCCTTTAAGGATGCCATCTGATCTGTAACTTCCGGGTGAACGGGATGCCACACCAGGACTGGGCACGATTTTCCGGGTCCCCTGTTCCGCAGACAAAAATGACAGGACGTTCTCATATGCCTGGTTGACTGTCTTTAATTTTTCCTCTGCCTTATGTTTCAGGCGAGGATTAGAGGAGAAGCGGTCCGGATGCCAAACAGCTGCCAAATCCTTGTAAGCCTGGTTCACATCATCTATGGAAGCGTCTGTGTCAAGTTCAAGGATTTCAAAGCATTGCCAAATGTCCATCTTGACCTCTCGTGGAGGGTGATGTTGCCTTCTCATGATTCAGGAAAGATTAGATGAATCAGAATTGCTTGTCAAAAATATTCAGGCCTCAGCTCAGTGTAGTTGGTTTATCAGCGTGACGACATTTTTCTATAGGGGCCGGGTGATTTCAAAAGATTTGCAAAATGCAAATTTCCGATTTGTAATCTGCAAAATACGGTTTATGGATAATTTAAATCGAGTTACTTTTCAAAATGAGTTGTTATCACCGCCTCCATTTTCGTGACATATGATAACCAATTGATATGATAGGTGAATAAATATAACCTGCCCGGGCAGGGGTGAATATTATAAACTATGACCTAATTCAAAAGAATTTGGCATCTATAAAGAGATATATTTAGCCTGTCAATGGTCAATTTTTTTGGCAAATTGCAAAAAAATAAGGGCCGCGTTATTCTCTCTCAAACCCAAGACAGCCCTGCAATCTTTATAATCCATTGATATTATTGGAAAAATATTATTTTTTTCATTTAATGTAGTTGTGGCACAAAAATTGCTAGCTTTTCTACTGTCTAGCGTTTCGAAAGGATAATGGGGATATCTTTTTTCTTAAGGAGGGGGAAAATTGTCGGAATTAGCTATTGATGAAAGGGTGCCAAAGGAAAAGAAGCTTTCAGTTGTAAATAAATCAGCTGAACCAAAGTCGAAAAGTCAGAACAAGTTTAAAGACATCATTGGCCAGAGTCATAAAATGGAAGAGGTATTCAGCCTGGTTGAAAATGTGGCTGACAGTGACAGCACGATCATAATTAATGGAGAGACCGGGACCGGGAAAGGGTTGATAGCCAAAGCAATCCACAAATATTCCCAAAGAACAAGCAAGCCCTTTGTCCAGATAAATTGTGGCGCTATCCCTGAAAATTTACTTGAAAGTGAACTGTTTGGACATGTCAGGGGCGCCTTTACAGGTGCAACCTCGCCTAAACAGGGCAAGTTCGAAGTGGCTGATGGGGGAACTGTTTTTCTGGATGAAATCGGCGATATGAGCCCTGATCTGCAGGTAAAAATATTAAGGGTACTTGAAGAGAAGGAGTTTGAACAAGTAGGCGGCTGTAAGACCATTAAAGTCGATGTAAGAATTATTGCAGCCACTCATCGAGACCTGGAAGAAGAAGTCCAAAAAGGGAACTTCAGGGAAGACCTGTTTTACAGACTTTTTGTGATTCCCATAAACCTGCCTCCGTTAAGAGAACGCAAGTCGGATATACCTCTCCTTATCTCTCATTTTTTGAAACAATTTAACGAAAAGAACAGCAGGGATGTTGAAGGGATCGGCGAAGAGTCGATGGAAATTATCATGAACCATTCCTGGAAAGGCAACGTAAGAGAACTAAAAAATATGGTCGAAGGGCTTGTTGTCTTAAAAGGTAAGGGAGAGATCATGCCAAAGGATCTGCCAAAGAAGCTTACAATGAAAAATACATCTGTGTTATTACCCCAGATGGACATTACACAGGAAGGAATATGCCTCAGCACGGCAGTAAGCGAATTCGAGAAAAATCTCATCGTGCAATGTCTGGAACAGACCAAATGGGTTAAGAAAAGGGCTGCAAAGCTTCTGCAGGTTAACAGAACGACGCTTGTGGAAAAGATAAAAAGACATCAATTGGCACAGGCTTCTTAATATGTTGACGGACAGGTTCTTTCGATAGACATGAATACAAGCGTCAAGTAAATGACGCGGGAAACTCCGTATTTGACAAATAATTTCAATTCCCTACCACTTCTGTTTTCTTTCAACACCGTTTGCAGTCTTTACATGCTTTTAATTCTGTCCTCTCATCAATACAAAATGACAGTTATTTATGTAAACAAGGGCCAGGTGGTTTCACGGTCCGTGAATTTCGACTGGCAGATTGGGTTCATATTTATGTAAGGGATATTGGGCTCCGATAAAATGAATAATAAAAGCAAGAGGTTGTGGCGACATTCATGCCTGAATTAATTTAAAGACTCACCAGAGGAGAGCATGCCTGTCTTCTCTCTGAACCAATTAATGATAACATCGATCCTGCTATTCTTACCCCTTTTCACTTCTCATCTTTTTTTAAGCACATATTCACAGCGATGGCATAGTTCTTGCCAAACATATACCTGTATTAAAATTGATGGTCTCGTAAAAAGTCGGAAAACACCCTCCTTCGTCATTCCGGCGAAGGCCGGAATCCAGTTATATCAATATGTTCTGGATGCCGGATCAAGTCCGGCATGACGATTTCGGACTTTTTACGAAACCGTCAAAATTGCTCGTCAGTAAAAGAACCCAGAGTAATCATTTCAGGAAAAAGTCAATGGACAACCTCGATTTTTTTGAAAACGAAAATTTAGACGGCATTCGTCTTTTAAACCAGACAATTGAATCTTTTAACGGTGCAGCTTTCAAGTTTGAGACCTACTATCGGCATCTGGAAGAAAGAGTCAGGGAGCTGGATCTGGAATTAGAGGAAAAGAACAGGGAGTTAAAAAAGAATCTGCAGGAAAAAGAGGAGGTAAAAAATTATCTTCGCAACATTCTTGAAAGCCTGACAACCGGAGTTGTTGTTGTCGACCTGAAGGGTATGGTCACCACTTTTAATCGCGCAGCAGAAAAAATCACTGGGCTGAATTCAGAAAATGTCAGGGGAAAAAGGTTTAAGGAGCTTTTCATTTCGAGCCTTTTCCCGAAACTTAATCGAAAGGCAGGGTCTCCAGCAGAAATTGGGCAGAGCATGGAAATTGAGACAGAAATCTTGCAAAGAGGAAAAGATATCCTCCATGTCAGCCTTTCCACATTCCCTGTGAAAGATCAACGGGGAGAGAAGATCGGGACGGCGCTTACTTTGCAGGACATAACCCGGTTGAAAAAACTTGAGGAAAAGGCAAATCGTACTGATAAACTGGCAGCTATGGGAGAAATGGCAGCTGAAATCGCTCATGAAATCCGGAACCCCCTGGGGAGCATTGAGCTTTTTGCCACGACGCTGAAGAAAGATCTGGAGGGATTTGGCGATTTACAGAATCTTGCGGATCACATTTCATCAGGGGTCAGAAATATGAATAGCAGTATATCAAATCTCCTGCTGTTCATCAGGCCGCATCAAAAGTTCGAGTTCCAAATTACAGATATCAATTCGACGCTTGATGATTCTTTATTGTTTTCCAGAGAACTGTTTGTATCCAACAGCAGTATCGAGGTTGTGACCCGGTATTCAAAAGAACCTCTAGAGGTCAATGGTGATCCTGAGCTTCTGAAACAGGTATGCCTTAACCTGGTTTTGAACGCCGTCCAGGCAATGCCCGATGGCGGAAGGTTGACCGTTTCCACAAACAAATTGAATGGCCGGCAAAGAGATTCAAGTCTTGTAGAGATCCGAATTTGCGATACGGGAAATGGCGTATCCAGGCAAGATATGAGCAAAATTTTTGATCCCTTTTTTACCACAAAGAATAAAGGAACGGGACTGGGGTTGGCGATTGTCCACAATATCCTGGAAATTCATGGTGGTGATATCGATATCGAAAGTTTAGAGGAAGAAGGAACCGTTTGCAGGGTTACGTTGCCTTTGTGCGAAGGGGAAAATGGAAAGTAAGGATATGCCGGCACAGTCAATATTAGTTGTAGATGATGAACCGGATATGAGGGCAGCGCTCTCTCATGCCCTGAGTCGCAGTGGGTACTGTGTTTCAAGCGCCTCCAGCGGGGTTGAAGCACTGGAGAAGTTTAAACGTGAGGATTTCGGCATGGTCATCACCGACATGAAAATGCCTGAGATGTCAGGGATGCAGGTTTTGGGAGAGATAAAGAAGATATCTCCTCAGATTCCGGTGATAATGATTACTGCATACGGAACGATCAATAATGCTGTTGAAGCCATGAAGGAAGGTGCGTCCGACTATATCATCAAACCTTTTTCCTCCGAGACACTTGAAGAAACGGTAAAAAAAGTTTGCGAAAAATCAAATAATCGCATGCATGGGGAACCGCAAAAGGTCAGGTCAAAAAACAACACGGAAGGCAAAAAGATTATCACTCAGGACAAAGGCATGTTAAAGATCCTTGACCTTGCAAAAAATGTGGCGCCAAGCAACAGTACAATACTTATCCTGGGTGAGAGTGGGACCGGAAAAGAGATGTTGGCATCGTTTATCCATCAAAACAGTGGCCGGAGTGATCAGACATATATTGCAGTTAACTGCGCTGCCCTGCCTGAAAATCTGGCAGAAAGTGAACTGTTCGGCCATGAAAAAGGTGCGTTTACAGGTGCTGCGAGCAGAAAGTTGGGTAAATTTGAATTGGCTAATCACGGCACGGTCGTGCTGGACGAGATCAGTGAGATGTCCATGCCTCTTCAAGCCAAACTCCTGAGGGCGCTTCAGGAAAGAGAGATTGACAGATTAGGCGGCAGCAAACCGGTTTCAATTAATGCCAGGGTCATTGCTATCAGCAATGTTGACCTGAAAAATGCTGTCAGCGACGGAAAGTTCAGGGAAGATCTTTTTTACAGAGTATATGTTATTCCTTTTACGATTCCGCCCCTAAGGGAAAGGAAGTCTGACATCCCTCTACTGGCAAATCATTTCCTGGCAAAATACTGCTCAGTCAACAACAAAGAATTAATGACTGTTGCTGAAGAAAGTATTTCTCTCCTTTCGAAATGTGAGTGGAAGGGAAATATAAGAGAACTTGAAAATGTTATTGAAAGAGCTGTGCTCATGAGCAGCGGGAAAGTCCTTTTGCCGAAACATCTGTTTATGGATGAGCCGGAAAACAACGGAAAAGAAGCTATCCCTTTTAAGGTTGGTACATCAGTAAAAGAGATGGAAAAGGAGCTGATTTTTAAGACGCTGGATGAGGTTGATGACAATCGCACCCAAGCGGCAAAGCTATTGGGGATCAGTATCAGGACGCTGAGAAATAAACTGAGCGAATACAGACTTGAACCAGGCCGTGACTGGTGATTTGTGATTAGAGGTTGGTGAATATTTGCGTCAGGGCTTACCCTAACGTCAATGGCAA
>JAFDJF010000409.1 GCA_019307645.1 Deltaproteobacteria bacterium | reverse complement strand
CAGCATAAATGCGACCCTTGCCAGATATCCGGAATCCTCCAGGATGGAAATGCCGCAAAACATGAACATAATCAGGGGCACAAAACCCAAAACACCCCACACACCGTCAATAATTCCTGAGATAACGAGGGATTTAAAGAGTCCTTCAGGCAGGTGTGTAAATGCCAGGTCCCCAAGCCATCCGAAAAAGCCTTCCAGCCATCCCACGGGCATTTCGCTATATGTGAAAGTAAACTCATACAGACCCATGACCACTGTCAGCATAATAAGGGGACCAAGGAATCGATGGGTTAGGACTTTGTCTATCTTATCGGAGGTGTAGAGCCTGTTTTGATCATACTGCCGGTGAATTACGCCCTGCTTTAGAATTGCACTGATATAGCCGTAGCGATGGTCTGCGATCATGGCCTCGGAATCGGTGTCAAGGGTACGCTGTAGATGTATAGACACTGTTTGTACCATCACCTCCAGTTTTGCAGCAAGATCCGGATTGGTTTCTTTTCCCTTTTTTAGAATCTGTTTATCGTTTTCCAGGTACTTCAAGGCAATCCAGCGGGCCGGATAGAGGTCGGTGAGAAAGGCATGGGCCGCTATTTTATCTTCCATTTCCCCAAGGGTCTTATCCAGATCATCACCATAGGATATTACAAGTGGGGACGCTGCTTTTTTTTCTGTTGCCTTTGAGACGGCCGCCGCCATAAGTTCCTTTTTCCCCTGACCGGTTCGGGCCACGGTGGAGACAGCTGGAACCCCGAGCAGTTCGGAAAGCTTTTTTGTATCAATTTCAATCCCCCGGCTCTTGGCCACATCTATCATGTTCAGCGATAATACCAGGGGAATGCCCATCTCGAGAAACTGAATGGCCAGATAAAGATTCCGCTCCAGGTTGGCGGCATCCACGATATCGATCACCACGTCCGGTTTATCTGTGGTCAAAAAATCCCGGGCCACCACCTCTTCAATGGAATAGGCCGTAAGGGAATAGGTCCCGGGCAGATCCACAATATGCAAGTGGTTTCCATCGTGGTTATAGGACCCCTCTTTCTTTTCCACTGTCACACCCGGGTAGTTGCCCACATGCTGGCGGGCGCCGGTTAATGCATTAAACAACGTTGTCTTGCCGGAATTGGGATTTCCGGCCAAAGCGATGGTTGCTTCCATTTTTATTACACCGCCACTTCTATATGATCTGCTTCATTGTTCCGAAGGGTCAGGGTAAATCCCATTACTTTCAGGGCAACCGGGTCATACAGGGGCGCCCGGCCCTGGATTTTTATGGCCGTACCCGGTACAAGGCCCATGTCCCGAATGCGCTTGCCCAGTTCACCGCCTATTTTGACGGCGGAAATGGTTCCGGCCTGATTCTTTTTCATCTGCCGCATGGTTATCTTGTTCATTGTGTAAGCCTCCCTTACATAATTGATGATTGCCAACTGCTCAGATTTTCAGGTTCAGCTTGTCCCGCCAGCAGCGGGAGACCTAAGCTTCTTCATATTTGCATGCCTAATTTAATTAGAAGGCCCTAACTCACTGGAGAAAAAAATTATTCCACAGTGATCTTTTCCGCCATATTCCGGCAAATGGCCAGATTGCAGTCCCTCACACGGAGCATAACAGGTCCATATCCTCCCGGGTTCAAAACACGCACCCTTGTGCCCGGCAAAAGCCCCATGCTGAAAAGCCGCGATCTGAGACGTCTGCCTCCCCGGATATCCTTTAAAATTACCTCATTTCCCGGTTCAACATGACTGAGTACCACTTTATGCTTCCTCCTCAGCCTTCAGACGTTTTATTTGACGGTTCAGTTCTTTTACAAAGCCCTTCAACCGATCAAGGCGTTTGTCCGGATTGATCCCTTCCAACCGATATTCATCAAAAGATTCCAGCCAGTTTGGACCGGTCCTGGGACAGACCTGAATGAAATCAATAAACTGTGTCAACCGATCCAGTGTTTCCGTGCTCATTCCATGTTCCATTTTACAGGCCTCTTCATCAGCCACAACTGCATCGATTTTTAAGATATCGGTTAAGAAATTCCGGATGATTTGGTGCCGCCGGTCTATCTCTTTACCCACTTTGCGGCCTGTTTGGGTTAATTCCAGAAACTCATGCTTTTCATAATCAATAAATCCCTTTTGGCTGAGGGACTTAAGCATGTTGGTCACGGTGGGCATCTTGACCCCGATTTTTTTTGCAATGTTCTTGACGCGAACAACCCGTTTTTCTTTACTAATGCTATAAATAGCTTCTAAGTAGTCTTCCATTGTCGGGGTTAAGTGTTGCGTTGCCATATCCACCGCCTTATTTAGAGTCTCTAACAAAAGTAGATTATTCTAATCAATCTTTACAATTCTAATAATATTCATGCAACAAAATAAGTCAAGCATTTTTTTGATTTTTTTGTGGATTCTGGAATGTCGGCTAGCGTAATTTCGGACAGAGAAATGTCGATATGCTATTGGCGGGAAATTCTACCGTTTTGTTTTTTACAAAATCATCAAATACTTGCGCAAAAAAAGAGTAACCCCAGGCTTGTCACCGCTAAAGCAGCAATCAATTCAATCAAGTGCTCGAATATAATTGAAAATCCCTTTTTTCCGGAAGCCATTGAAAGCGAGGCCGCTTTTCCGGATAGACCCACCAAAACGACACACGTAATGGTCAGGGCCATGCCGAGGGAAATGGTAAGTCCCATGATGATACCCAATCCAATCATATTCATGGATAATGCAAACAGCATCACCAGGACGACTCCCGGACACGGGATGATACCCACTGCCAGAGATGACAAAACAGGATTCACAAACCGGTTCTTTTTATTGGAATGGGTCTGATTTCCGTTTTCGCTTTTTGTCCATCTGTAAATGCCGTGAATAAAAATTGCCAAACCCAGGCACGTGATCAGGCCAAAACTGATAAGCTGTGTAATCCTGCTCACATTCTCCATTGTTTCCGTAATGCTTTTTTGAAGCAATAGTCGGATGATCAGGACCAAAAGGATTCCGGATATACCATGAAATAATGCGATCAAATTGCCGAAAAGCACCCCCTGTGACAGTCTTGGCCGTTGCGTCAATATGTACGACAATGCAATGACTTTCCCATGGCCGGGTCCGACTGAATGCACCATGCCATAGATAAAAGCAACCCCCAGAAGAAAAAACAACGGTCTTGGGCTGCCGGTAGCCTTGGTCTCGCGCATCAGATCGGACATTTGCTGCCTCAGTTGATGCTGCCATAACATAATTTTAACAAAAAATTCACTTTTTACCGGTGGCGCTGGCGCCCGATGCTGCTCTTCCGGTTTGGTCGTAAACGGGTTATGGGCATGTCCAATAGAAACTGCGGATATCAGGATGGAGATCAACAGGGTAAAGGCAAGGTTATTTTTCATGGTTTCAGGCAAAAATCCAGAAAGAGCGCCCAGGGGTGCACCATCCCGAAGTAAATGGATGTTGATGCGTCTTCTCGAATTACGGTTCTAATTTTAAATTTACCCCCTCGTTCTATGGATACCGATTTTTTTTCAACAAAATAGATGGCAGAATAGTAAGTTGGATCATATGAAGCAACAATCACCTGCTTAATACTTGAGGTGCCCACAACATGACAAGGAACAAAAAACTCATAAAGCAGTTTGTTGTCGATCAATTTCGCGGAAAAGTCAGTGATATAACTGACTTTGAAAGGCTTGCCGT
>JAFDJF010000408.1 GCA_019307645.1 Deltaproteobacteria bacterium | reverse complement strand
GGCATTATAGCAGCCAATATCCCGGATTACTGTATGGATGAAATGTCTGATCACACCATGGCGCTGATCCTGGCTTGTACCCGGAAGATTGTCAAGCTGGATCGTGTGGTGAGGGAAGGGGTCTGGAAACAGGAGCCTGAGCCTGAAATCCAGTATAACATTTGGCCCACCATGTCCCGTCTCCGCGATCAGACCCTGGGAATGATAGGGCTTGGACGGATAGCTCAAACACTTGTCCCCAAGGCAAAGGCGTTTGGTATGAGAATCATCGCCTATGACCCTTATGTGGACGCCGGTATACTGGATTCCCTGAAGGTGGAAAATGTTGAACTCGATCAACTCCTTGCCGAGTCGGACATTCTGTCGCTCCACGCTCCCCTGACCTCAGGAACCCGGCACATGCTGGGTCTTGAGCAGTTCAAGAAAATGAAGCCCGGCGCGTACATCGTTAATACCGCCAGGGGCGGACTCATTGATCAGGAGGCATTATACACCGCATTGAAAGACGGGCTTCTGGCCGGAGCAGCACTGGATGTCATGGATCCCGAACCCATCAGCCCTGATGATCCGTTGCTGAAGCTTGAAAACGTGATCATGACACCACATTCGGCCCATGCCTCAATCCCCGCCTTTATGACACTTTTGAACCGGCCCGGGGAAGAGATTGCCCGGGTCTTGAAGGGCGAATGGCCTGTGGGCCTGATTAACCCGGATGCCAAAGAGAAATACAAAGAAAAATGGTAAAAACTCAGGTTCATGGTTGAGGGTTCACGGTTCAAGGTTCAGAGGTTTTTCGCAATTCGCCAATTCCAGTTTTTCCGGGTTAAGGGTTCGCGAAAAAATAAATTCACATTTTTGCGCGAGCCCTAAGGAGGACACATGAACCAGGCTTTATCACATCTCAGGGTTCTAGAGATCGGCCACAACGTTTCCGCCCCATATGCCACAAAACTTCTTGCAGACCTGGGTGCGGATGTCATTAAAGTTGAAGATGCTGGTACCGGTGATCCGCTTCGCTCCACAGGTTCATTCCCTGATGATGCCGATGACCCCACTGTCGGTGCGCTTTTCCGCTACCTGAATGCAAACAAGCGCAGTGTGACATTCGATTTCGAAAGCGGCAATGATATCGATGGCCTTTTTAATATAATATCCGGGGCCGATATTGTGATTGAGAATTTAGGGGCGGGTGTCCTGGAGGGTCTGGGGGTTGATCTGAACCGGCTTAAAACCACCAGTCCAGAGGTTGTGCTCGTGAGAATCTCGGACTTCGGTCAGGACGGCCCCTGCAGTAACATCCCGGCAACGGATCTGACCATTCAAGCCGCATCCGGCTGGGTCTCGAGACATTTCTCTAAAGCGCCGGATCCGGTTCAGGTAGGCGGACGGATCTCAGACTATGTCACCGGGGTTCATGCGGCTTGTGCCGCCCTCACAGCTTTCAGAACCGCTTCCCAGTTAAGTCAGGCCGTCGTTGTCGATCTTTCCAAACAGGAGTGTCTTCTGTCAGTGCTCCCCCAACCGGCACTGGACTACGAGACAAAGCAGGCGCTGGGAATTTCCACAGAAGACAACGTGGTCTTCCCTGTTCCCGGCATCGTACCCTGTAAAAATGGGTATGTCGGCATCAATATCCTCACCCCGCAGCACTTTGAAGAATTTTGTAACATGGTCGGTGTACCCGAATACAGCTCTCTTCAAGGGACATTAATGTCTCCGGGACCAGACCTTGAAAAATTTTATCAGGCCATTGATCCATGGCTGAAAGAGCACGCTGCCGGGGAAATCGTTGAGCGACTGCAGACTTTCCGAATTCCTGCCGCACTTGTTTCTGATGGACGACTGCTGCCGGAATTGGCCCAACTGAAGGCCCGATCCTTTTACACCAGAGAACTCGAGGGAAGTTTTGTTCAACCGGGCTTTCCATGGAGGATGGAAACCACACCAGCAGCCCTGATGAATCGCGCTCCGGCATTAGGAGAGCACAATGAGGAAATTTTAAAATCTGTGTGGCGCAAAAAAAAGGGCGCGCGGGAGAACGGGACAACAACGCCACCAGCGGATGATCATTTGCCATTTAAAGGACTCAGGGTTCTGGATCTGGGGATTATGTGGGCCGGACCCTACGTGAGTTGCTATTTAGGGGCACTTGGCGCAGATGTCATCAAAGTGGAATCCATTCAACGCCCGGATTTATACCGTTATATGAACGCTTACCCTCAATTGGGTGATGACTGGTATGAACACGGATACTTTTTTCAGGGAACAAACCTGAATAAGAGAGGTATCACGCTCAACTTGAACGAAGCTGAAGGGAAAAAACTTTTTGAACGTCTTGTAGCCAGGGCCGATGTGGTTATCGAGAACTTTTCGCCCCGAGTTTTGGGCAACCTGGGCTTCAGCCCGAAACGCCTCAGACAGCTCAATCCCAAAGTGATGATTCTTCGTATGCCCGGCTTCGGGCTTGAAGGTCCCTGGAGGGATTACCTGGGCTGGGCAATGGCCATTGAACAGGCCAGTGGTATGGCTTCAGTAACCGGCACACCTCAGGCTTCGCCACTAAACCCGGGCGGGTTTGTGGATCCAACAGCTTCCATGCATGCCCTGGTGGCACTACTGGCGGCACTCGATTACCGGGAACGCACTGGAGAAGCCCAAATGATCGAGGTTGCTCAGATCGAGGTTGGCGCATGTATGACAGCAGAACAGGTGATCGCTTACTCCATCACCGGCAAGGTTCTAAAGAGAGTCGGCAATCGCTCAGAAACCATGTCCATACAAGGCGTCTATCCATGTGCTGATGGTGAACGCGTTGCTATCTCCATAAAAGACGATACGAATTGGAAAAATTTTACAGAGGCAATGGGATCCCCTGATTGGTGCAAATCAGAACGCTATACTTTCATCGAAGGAAGACGAGAACACCACGACGATCTTGACCGGAAAATCACAGAGTGGACGGACAACCTGGATGCGGAAAAAGTGGTCGATCTGTTAAGAGCTAAAGGGGTTCCCGTTTCAGAAGTACTCAGGGGCCGGAAAATGAATGACGATCCCCACCTGGTTGCCCGCAGTTTTTATCAAGAACTTTCCCATCCAAGGTCCGGAACCAGACGGTATCCAGGGTGGCCAATGCGATGGTCTGTTGGGCTTAGAAAATCGCACCGCTTTGGTGCGCCTACTCTGGGACAGCACAATATTGAGGTTTTCAGTGAAGAGCTTGGATTATCTGCAGATGAGATAGATAAGCTCACAACTAAAAAGATTATAGGGAATGTACCGGTTGGATTAGGGGGATAGAAGTTAAGGGTTCAGAGGTTCAGGGTTGAGTGGTTCATTTGCTGAAGGTAATCCAGAACCTCTGACCTGTAAATCTATAGCTACAAAGGAGGCTGAGTATGGGAAAACAGGGAAAACTTACAAAAGACTTAATGCAATCGACGATGCCGGTGGATGCGCCGGCATATCATGAGAAACCGTTTATTTACAAGGGGGCAAATATTTACGCCTTTCAATATGAAACCGATGAAGAAACGGCAAGAGGATTGCTCCCTGAGCAACTTTCATTGACGGACACCCCGACCGCTACATTGGCTTTCATAGAATATGACCAGAGCTCCCTGGGACCCTACCGGGAGATTACGCTCTCAATCGATTCGGTCTATGAAGGGGAGCAGATCCCATACCTCGCCTATCTTTTTTT
>JAFDJF010000407.1 GCA_019307645.1 Deltaproteobacteria bacterium | reverse complement strand
TTGTCTGTTCTGAAGAGAAAAATAGGGGGCTGTCCTGACTGAGCATTTTCTGCATATCCATCAATGAGTAAGAGTTCTTTCGACCGCTTAGTCGGTAAACTTTCGTCTCGGCAAGTCGCCGGATCACACTATCTTCTTCGGACTCCGCCGTTTGGGTTTTCCCTTCACTTTTCCGCTGTAAATACGATTTTATTTTTTTTGCCAGAATATACTGATTGGCAATTATTAAACACTTCTCTGTCCTATCATTGAAGTGTTGTCCGAGATGAACTAAAAGCTTCCTGGCCAGCACTTTGATCATAGCCCTATAGGCTGAATCGAGAAAGAAATTATCTCTACTAATAGTTACCATAAGATTATTACAATTCAACGTCATGTCTAATGCAGGCAGAAACGGTACCTCTTTCTGATGATAATCACGAAGATCATGGGTCATATCGTGACCACCTGTGATAAGACCCGGGATCGATAGATACATCAAATATTGATATTTGCATAAGAGTCTGACCCCGCTGTCTCCCCATGACTTAGGTTTCATGAATCCATCGCAATGGTCTTCTTTAAATAAAATTGCTCCCGAAGCCTTCGCTTCTTCCCAGACCGATGTAAACGATTGCCCGTTGATAAAAATACGGCAAGGATAATATTTTAAGCAGACGGCTGCGTGCTCTAAACACTTTTTAACCGAGCCCTTATTGTTGAATTTAACTTCAATCTTTGTGCTGAAGGAAGGCGTAAATTTTAAGACTTGCGTTGATATACGCGGTATTTTCTCAGGATGGTCAACATAAAACACCAGTTCCACAGTATGCCCTTCACACCGGGTAATGACACGAACTCTCTCGGTTCCCAGTTTTGGGTTAAAAACCGAAAAAAATCCGACCCCAAAGGTACCGATCTTAGAGGGGTCGTTGCTTTTATCAGTGCCTCCTAATGTTGTTATCAGCTTGAGACGTTCGCGATCCATTCCTTCTCCATAGTCGGTAATGGAAATGCTTTCTTCATTGGTTTCGATTTCTCCCCGGCGTTCTTCCCAGGGAGTATTTAAAGGATAACTGTCCAACAAATTCTGAATAAGCTCGCCAAAGGCGCGACCCGGGTTACCGCCGAACTGCCTGCTGATCAATTTCCGCCACCCCTCGTCCAAATCAATTTCCAGGCCGTGAGGGAGCTCTATGCATTCCATAATCTTCGTTTCATTTTCTTTCATCATTTATCCCCCTTAATTTTACCCTTGACGCCTTAAATCTGGGGCATCATAGACTTTCGCTCATTTAGGGTTTTGCTTAATGGTCAATTGAGCCATTGACGTGTATCATCGATATTATGCATAAAATCCCGCCAGTGTCTGTGGTTGAACATCCGTCCTTGGGAAACTTTTGTGTTTTCCGGGAATACCTCTGCTCCACATCGTGTCATGGCATCCATTAAAATTAATTCCTCGCGAGCTTCCGGGGTAAGATATGAAAGGATCTTACCGCTTTCGGCCAAGCACATGGCAAGCGCATAGTGACCTGCGAGAGCAGGCGCGGTATCAGAAAGTCTGACAAGGCTCTGGACTTCTGAATTATTTAGATTCAAGATCACGGTATTGTTTTTGAAAATAAATCGACTGGTAACACATGGACGCTTCCCGTCCCTCTGAACCAGGTAGTTGACGCGCCAACAGATGGATGCGAGGTCCTCTCGAGCTCGACTGGATTCTTGAGTCAAACGGTTTAATAACTCACTATCGGCACTTGTCATATTAAATCCTTCTGTTTTTGAATTTGAACCATCTGGTTCGAAGTGCGTCCCAATTCTGCGGATCAGGTCGGGATGAAAACCCAGAAAATTTTTGAAACGATTTTCAAGGGGTCCAAGATCCGGTGCAGTTCCTTCCGGTGCTTCGAGTACAACATCACCCAAACCCAAATTGACGATCTTGCTCTCAAACAAGCGTTTAAGCAGTTCTAATCCCCCTTCCGGCTGTTTAAGCGAAAGAACGGGGGCATCGAAAATGGAATAATCTGTACCAATATCCTCCTCGCTTTCAAGGTATAACATCCCTTTTTCACTTGCTACATCTCTGAGCTCCACCAGAGAAAGTCGCGGCTGGCTCCGTACGCTAAAAATTGGCAATTGGCACCAGATGCGGTTTGGTTGAGCGTCATACTTAATCAAAGCGCAGGCCATATCCTGAACTTCCACAGGAGAAAAGTTAAATTCTCTCTGAAAGCCTTTCATATAGACCGTAAATAACTCGCCTATATACTGTGTGAGGATGTGCTCACGCAGATATTTAGCTAAAGGTCCGAGCACCTCTTCATTGCGTAGGCAGTGTCTTCCAAAAGGTAAATCAAAATCCGGGCAATCCACCCGAATCTTTAAATGTGGGATCTTAAGCTTTGATGGCAAATCGAAGAACAAGAGGTTGTAGCTGTCTGACACAAGAACTCGGTTTTGATAGATCTCATGTGTTTCCGGTCCCAAACCCAGTACGACTTCATATTTCTTACCATCCAGCTGGAATGAATACATTCGACCAAAGCGTTCTGTCTGAGATGACCATTGTCCATAGATAGTACGTATAATTCGAGCCGACTCGGGTGACTTAGGATCATCCCCTTCAAGTGTAAAAACACCGATTTTAATAGGTAGATATCTTAAGTACCTTTCAAGAATATCGGAGAGTTTGCTCAATTCTTCTTGAATCGAATTGGTCTTCTCAAAAGTTATCTCAAAGCGTGTACCCTGTGGTGGAACAGGTTTGACTTGCTCAAGCTTGATGGGTTTTTCATCTAAAAGACATCCTGTCTTCATGTGCCAACATTCTTTCCCGGTAGAGGTTGTCATGCTGAAACCACACTGACCCGGAATGGCGGCAACACTAATTTTCCCGATACCATGGCAACCCACTGCTTTAGCAGAATTGCCTTTTTTGACGGAACGATAGACGGTATTGAAGTCAATTAACCCTTTTCGGTCCATTCCATGGCCGTCATCTTCAACGGTGATGTTTAGGGTTTTATCGCCTTCATATCCTGATATCCAACAATGCTGAGCTCTGGCATCGTAGGCATTAACAGCATATTCGCGTATCCATTCACGATAGTCGGAAAACTGTGAACACATATCTTCTTTGAGCTTTCTTCGATCCGCACAAATGCCCTCCTTTGTGAGGTCATCCAGATCTTTTTGCAATTCAGTCAAATTTGGTTTGCTCTTACTCATTTTTACCTTCCTCTTAAATTGACTTAGCAAGAAAGTCAGTACCACCAGCCTGATCGGCGATACTGACTTAAGGGGTAACCCTGGTTTGACTTTGAATCACCTCCATCTAAATCATCTCCATATCGATTTTAAACATTAAGTCGCTGACTTCCTTTTCCAGTTGGCATTGCGGGCAGATGGTGAAAGAAGCAGAGCCAGAACAACCACATAAAAGGCTACATCTACCAATACGCCGTGCATAACGAACTTTGATGACACATATGCACCAAAATTCACCAACAAACCAAAACAAGCAAATGCAATGGTTCCCGTCCTGGCTGAAGCCTTCAAGCTGGAAAGACCATACGCAAGATATACTACAAGGGGAATAAAAATAGCAGCAGCCGGTTTGCCACCCGGCATAGCAAATACAAAGAGACCGGCCATAATGTACATCATGATGGACGCTGCCTTGACAACCCCGGGCTTTTTTGACATCTCTTGGGCTTCTACTGTTAGTATCGG
>JAFDJF010000027.1 GCA_019307645.1 Deltaproteobacteria bacterium | reverse complement strand
ACAAAAAGTCCTTCCTTCGTCATTCGGAATTCTCTCCGAGGCGTAGGCTCTACGAGCCGGAGGCATGTATTCGATATTCGATTGTTCAAATTTTCGCGCATGAAAAGAATTTCTAATGCGAAATCATGCAAACAGTCCTTAAGTTTTTGCCATTGACAATAGGGTAACCTGAGACGTTGCAACAGCGTATTCAAAGGGGAGACAATGCCAGTACAATACATCGTTGTTATCAATGGCCCGGAGGCAGGGAGAAAGTTAATAATAAACCGGGAACTATCAATCGGACGTGGTTCGGACAATAACCTCTGCATACCGGATAATAGTGTTTCCCGGCATCACACCCTTATCAGGCATGAGGATGGCAAGACAGTTATTCATGACTTAGGCGCGGCTAACGGAGTCGTTGTCAACGGACAGCGTGTAGATAAATTCAGGCTCCGTTCCGGAGATGAAGTTCATCTCGGTAAAACAATACTTCGTTTTGAAGAGGTAAGATCGGAAGTCGATGTAAACGGGGCAGCCGGGGGGGTAATTGTTGAATCTGACTCATCCCCAACAATTATTACCGCATCATCATTTCAGGATATTTCCAATGCTTTTCTGAATGCTTCAGAGGTCATTCGAGATACGGATGAACTTATCAATGCCAGAAGCCGTCTTGCGGCGGTATACAAATCAAACCAGATTATCTCCAGTGAACGAAACCTGAAAAAATTATTGGAGCGGATCGTTGACCAGGTGCTCTCATTGATCCCGGCTCACAACGGCGCAATCCTGCTTAAGGATGACAGAACAGGCAGGTTGTCTACAGAATATGCCAAGTCGACTTCTGAAAAGTCGGATATTGTCATCAGTTCGACGATTGTTGAACGATCCGTTGAAAACGCAGAGGCAATAATTACAAGCGATGCCTCAGGTGATACGAGATTCGGAGCGGCGGAGAGCATCATACTTCAGAATATCAATTCAGCCATGTGCGCGCCGTTAATGTACCTTGATGAAGTTCTGGGGGCCATATATGTTGATGCCAGAGGGCTCATCAATGCCTTCAAAAAGGAGGATCTGGAACTTCTTGTGGCCCTGTCAGGCCCTGCGGCAATTGCCATAAAAAACGTATCCTATGTTAACCAGCTTGATCAATTTTATCGCGATACACTGGTTGTTCTTGCCAATGCCGTTGAGCTGAGAGATCATTACACTGCCGGCCATATTTGGCGGGTCACCAACTTCGCGGTTGAGATGGCCCGTGAACTTGGCTGGGATGATGAAAGGGTCAAACTTGTTGAAATGGGGGGCGTCCTGCACGATATCGGCAAGATTTCGGTTGATAATGCCATCCTGAGTAAGTCAGGAATGCTGACTTCTGAAGAATACGAAAAGGTTAAACTGCATCCGGAGCGAGGTGCGTGGCTAATGGGAGATTCCTTTTTTCTGAAACCCCTTATACCGTATTGTCTTTACCACCACGAGCACTACGACGGGACCGGTTATCCATTTGGACTTGACGGCCATGATATCCCCTTGGAAGGAAGGCTGATTGCAGTAGCAGATGCGTTTGATGCGCTAACAAGCAACCGTCCCTACCATGAGGCCCTGCCGATAGATGAGGCTGTTGAAAAGATCGTGGTGTCTAAAGGGACACATTTTGATCCTGAGTGTGTTGATGCCCTGGTAAAATGTTATCATGACAGAAAACTTGACTATATCTTTCAGGATTACATGAAAAACAAGAAGAGTATTGTCTGCCCTTTCTGCAGCACTTTTATCAGAATTCCTGAGCAGGCGGATTTGTCCTCAACATTTAAGTGCCCCGTCTGCCATAGAAAAATCAGATTGCGTCGCGATGGGGGTAACTATTTTGGGGAACTGACTTTATAGGGAAGGGGTGTTATCCAGTGATTGGAGTTCAGAAGGTGAGAAGATCAGAAGATCAGAAAATGAGAAGAGCAGACCTGCCTAAACCCTCGGGAAGGATCAGCCAATACAGGCAACTGTGAGCCTGTCACTTTCTCACCTGCGCATCTTCTGAACTTTCACCGTCAAGCTGATACTGCCGTGCCTGTGTTATAACATTCTCCTAATCGGAATTGTCGGGCCGCGGCGTTTCCAGGACCTGGTCTGATTTAAGCGCCTCTATTTCAGCATCAGACATATGCAATTCTTCGCGGCAGATTTCCTCTGTATGCTGGCCGAGAATGGGGGCGGGTCGGTTTGGCGGAAACGACATATCAGTCATGTTAAACGGAGTGCTCGGGTAAAGCCTGTTGCCGGAAACCGGATGTTCCATCTCTTCGATGGCGCCGCGCCACTGGAGCTGCGGGTCATTGATCATGTCTTGGGCGCGCTGGACAGTGCTTGCAGCCACACCTGCTGCCTGAAGCGTTTGCATGACTACGTCAGGATCATATTGCAGGGTCCATGCTTCAATGTTTTGGTCCAATTCTTCCACGTTTTTAAGCCTGCCGGACATATGGCTGAATTTAGAATCCCTTGTCCATTCGGGATTGCCAATAGCATTGCAGAACCGTTCCCAATCGTCATCGGTGAAAACCGTAATAACACACCACTTGTCATTCCCTTTGCATTTGTAAGAATTATGTGGCGCAGCATAAAGGCTCCGGTTTCCTATCGGTTCCTGGACCCTGCCGTTTACCGTATAATCGAGTTGGGCTTCCCCGATAAGCGAGGCAGCAACTTCAACCTGGGCCAGATCAATGTGCTGCCCTATTCCTGTTCGTCGTCTGTAGTCGAGGGCGGCCAAAACGGCGAGCACCCCCTGCCAGGCAGCCACATTGTCCGGGTGGGGAGGGCTGCCGCCGCAACCGAATTCTTCTTCGGGTTGGCGCCAGAGCGAGAGAAGCCCTGAGGATGCAGTCAGCGTAGGGCCGTATCCTTTATGTTCACTGTAGGGTCCGCCCTTGCCGAATCCCTGGGAGCTGAGATAGATGATGTCCGGCTTGATCCTGCGAACACTTTCATAGTCAAATCCAAGATCCTCCATCACGTCCCCGCGATAGTTTTCTATCATGATATCCGATGATTCGACCAGTTTCAAAACCAGGTCTTTCCCTTTATCGGTTTTCAGGTTAACGCCAAAAACGCGATGGTTCCGGTTCGATTCGTTAAATCCCGGGCTGTTGTTGGGGTCCGGCACAATGGTTCGCATGAAATCCGGGTGGATGTTCGATTCAATTTTGATCACATCGGCACCGAGCTGTCCCAGGGTCTTCCCCATATCCGGGACTACGATCCCCACACCAAAGCTGATGATTTTGATTCCTTCCAGAGGTATTTTCGACATATTTGTCTCCTTCCTATATGATGCCGGCCCGTTTAAAGGCGGAAAGTTCTAAGGTTGAGTATCCCAGTTCGTCACAGTAGATTTCCTTGTTATGCTGGCCCAGGCACGGTGCAGCAGAGCGGATTTTGCAGGATGTTTCCGACCAGTTATACGGGGGGCCGGGGCATTTGAATTTGCCTACAACGGGATGATCGACCTCGGTGAGAAATCCTCTGGCTTTGGTCTGAGGGCTGTTGTTGAAGCCTTGGATATCAAAGATCGGCGCAATGGGCACACCTTCCCTGTGTCCCATTTCAGCCAACTCGAGCATTGTAAACTCAGTGGTAAACCCGAGCATTAGGGCATACAGGGCATCTGCATTGCCAATTCTGTAGTAAAACTCCTTCCATTCATCGGTGCAAAGTACTTCCGGCTCGCCGATAACGCGAAGGAGGCCAGCCCACTGTCCGGGCGTTAAGGCAACAACCCGGACATATCCGTCCTTGCAGGGAAAAATCGGATAAATCATGGTGCCCATCCTGCCTTCAGGAGGAGGAAGCGGTTTGTCAGGCTCCACGTTGGAATGCCACATGACAAGTCCCCAGGGGTAAATCCCGAGACGGGCGGTCTCGTGGGTTGAGGCGTCTATATACTGGCCGCTTCCGGTGGCGCCCCTGAAAAACAGCGCAGTGACGATGGAGGTGGCGGTATATAGTGAACAGGAATCGTCCCCGGCCGCCCCCGGCATGGCCGTGGGTTTCCCTTCGGGGAAGCCTGACGTGATCATGGCCGTACTCATGGCCATATCAACAAGGTCGGAACTCTTCCAGTTCCTGTACGGTCCGTCCTGGCCGAAATCTGTGATACTTGCCATGATCAGGCCGGGATTGATCTGCTTCAGCGCTGAATAATCCAGTCCCAGTTCCTTCATGGTTCCGGGCCGGTTTGATTCGATCACAACGTCCGCCTTTTCAACCAGTTTTCTGAAGATCGCCCGGCCGTCGCGGGTTTCCAGATTCAAGGTGATCCCTTTTTTGCCGGCATTCCGGTAGAGAAAAAAGAGGCTCTTTTCAGGATGAGGGTCATCCCCGGCAAAAGGCGGAATGCTCCGTGCTTTGCCGCCCTCGGGTTTTTCGATTTTAATTACCGCTGCACCCAGATCCCCCAGCAGCCTGCCGCAAAAAGTTCCCCGGCTGTCTGTCAGGTCCAGGATGCGGTATCCGCTTAGCGCGCCCTCCAGTTCTTTTGTCATGATTGTGCCTCATGTGAGATTATATTGTTAACCGGTTCTTTATACCATACGTTAGAGAATGTTCATTTTTATTCAAATACAAGAAAATTATCATGTCAAGTATTGATTATCATATATTTTTGTGTTATGTATAACGACTATGACCTTTGGAAAGCAGCATTTTTTCGTGATTCCAATGGGATAGCTCGTTAAAGCATTCCGGATAAGTATGTTGAGGATATTGCATATCCAAGGTGAATGGTGATCAGTTTTCTGATTTTGAAAATATTTCAGTCCCGCCTCAGACATAGTTAACACTTTTATCAAAAAAAATTTACAGAGCGAAAAACTGGAGAACAATACCCAATTAATCTCCATATAGTATCAATAGTATTCGAGTATTGATTTTGGAATGGGATCCGGTTATCTAAAATAAACTTGAATCAAGTTCGAAGTTGCTCGAACCCATGATGCGGGTCTGGAAAGCATTACCGCATTTCCAGCCGGTATCCGGTATCAGATTTCGGTGTAATCCCTTCAAGAAACCGATACTCAGGTTTAAGTAGTGTCTGAACGAAAACTAGGATTTTTCGTCAAGATCAAGGAAGATCAAAATTTTAACCGCAGGAATACATCCAGTATTTTGAGGATTAAAATTTTTATCTGACACAGATATTGGCGAAAAAGACAGTTTTCGTTCGGGCACTAAGTAACGGAACCCTTTTTTATCACATCTTTAAATACGATCTCTTTGTGTATGGCATAACGCCGTTGTAAAAGAGTACGCGGCGGGTGCACATTAAACTGCACGAACCCTAAGGCGTTGATCTGTTTGAAAGGAGAAAATGTTAATGTTGAAAAAGAATCTATTTGTTGCTGCCTTGATTGTTCCATTTATGCTTTTGGCAACCGGTGCTTTGTTTTTGAGTCCCTGTTTTGCCGGAGAATCCGGACAGGCACTAAAATATACCGAACTGTTTGCCAGCATCTACGACAGTGATTTTATTGATCGTTCGACCGGGTGGATTTGCGGTAAGGGCGGGATCATGTACCGGACCAACGACGGGGGGATTACCTGGCAGGAGCAGCAGACCCATACGTACGAGTCCCTGTATGGTATTTCATTTGTTGATAAAGATACCGGCTGGGCAGTGGGGCAGATGGGCACAATTGTCTCTACCCGTGACGGCGGCGAGACATGGACCATGCAAAAATCGCCTCTTGAAAACCATATGCTGTGCGTTGAATTTGTGGATCGGAATCACGGCATTGCGGCAGGTGATTGGGGCAAGATCATCCTCACGGAAAATGGGGGGGAAACCTGGATTGATGTGTCACTCGAGGAAGATATTCTGTTGTACGGCATCGAGTTTGTGAGCGAAAAGGAAGGATGGATGGCAGCGGAGACCGGCGCTGTCTTTCACACGGTTGACGGGGGCAAGACCTGGGATAAGCGGGAATCCGGGGAGTTTTACACATTCTTCGGTATATCCTTTGATAAAAAAGGCAACGGTGTCGCCGTGGGCGTGGAAGGGGCGGTTTATCACACCTCTGATGGCGGCAATAGCTGGGAACATAAATTTATAGCCAAAGAATCCCTGTACAATGTGATGCTGGAAGACGGCAAGGGACTCATTGTGGGCGATGCCGCGGAAATTTACGAAACAAGAGACGGCGGGGTGAACTGGACAAAGATAAATCCCCCGGATCTGGTCAGACAGTACTGGCTTAGAAGCGTTACCGTTCTGGGGGAAAATAAATATATGGTCCTTGGGGCGCACGGTAGCGCCCTGATTATAGAGGATTCAGCCGTTATCGGCTCCAAGTATGAGTAGCTGCAGACAGGTGAGCTCCCCGGGTTGGCGAAAGAGAGCCTGGAAAAACAGTTACGCAAAACCAAGGGCAAAAAAGGAGTGATACAGTGAAGGAAAAAGTAAGTGATTTCTGGGTTAATCTGGTAAGGGCACAACTGAGATTCCGTTACCCTATCCTTGTGATCCTGAGTATTATCACGATTGTCTTCTTCATCAAGATATATCAGGACCTGACAATCAAAACGGACTTTTTCGAACTCTACCCTCAAAAGCACCCATACATACAACTGTATAAAGAATTCCGAAAAATGTTCGGTTCTGCCAATGTCCTGTCAATTATTATAGAAAGAACGGACGGACAGGACATTTACAATCCCGAAACCCTGAGCAAAGTGGACCAACTGACCCGGGGGATATTGATGGTCAAAGGGTGCAATCCGGACCAGGTGACCTCCATCGCCCACCCCAAGGTAAAACAGATTCGCATCAGCCAGGGGATCGCCATTGTCCCACTGATGCATCCGCGTGTTCCGCAGAAGGCCCAGGAGGCGGAGAGGTTCAGGAAACAAGTCTATTCTACGGAAGGTGTCAGGGGGTTCTATATTTCTCTGGATGACAAATCCGCCGTGTTATATGCCGGTTTCTGGGAAGAGGGGCTTGATCTGGGCAATTTGTTTAAGGATATACAAAAACTGGCCGCCTCGGTTGAGGACGAGAAGCACAAAGTCTACGCTGCGGGTTACCCCATGCTTTATTCCTGGGTTGCCCACTATCTGACGGAAATATGGTTTATACTTGGCATAAACATACTTGCCAAATTTATCCTGCTGATCCTCTATTTTCGAACCGCAAGGGGGTTACTCATTCCCAGCTTATCCATGTTGGTCAGTATCATCTGGGGGCTTGGCTTTGCCTCATTTATGGGTTTCAACCTTGACCCCCTGCTGTTTGTTGTGCCCCTTCTATTGTCATCCCGGGCCCTGTCCCATTCCTGCCAGTGTATGGAGCGCTACCAGCAGGAATATGCCGTAACCCGGGATGTTCAGCAGGCAATCTTAAGATCCTATTCTGCACTCTATCCGCCGGCGACCCTGGCCATTGTGACGGATGGCCTGGGAATTCTGTGTGTTGCCATTGCCACGATTCCCTTGATGCAGAAACTGGCCTTTTTCTCCAGTTTCTGGATTATCAGCATCTATGTCTCTGTCGTGCTCATAAATCCGCTTGTCCTGTCCTTTTTGAAAGGGCCTAAGATCAGGAAGGCCGACCTTGAGATACACAAAGACATCTCTCCTGAAACTGCCAAAAAGGACGCCTATGGTCTGCTCATTCGTTTTCTGTACAATCTATCCGGACCCAGGGCCAAATGGGGCGTGTTGGCCGTGATTATTGTCCTGATACTTGGCGGAGGCTATTTGACCACCACCTATTTAACGGTGGGAGATTCAAGTGCCGGGGCTGCCATACTGTATCCGGATCACCCGTATAATTTGGCAAGGAAAAAGATGAATAAGGATTTTGTCGGGGCATCCCGGTTTATTGTGGTTCTCAAGGGCAGTGAGGAAAACGCCATAAAAGACAAGTCTACCCTGGGCCTGATGGAAAAACTGGGGATCTATATGGAACGGAACATCGACGGTGTGGGAGGCACCATGAGCCTGACGAACATGGTGCAGAGCATTTACAGGATGTACCATGAAGGCAGCCCCCGGTGGGAGATGGTGCCTGTGGTGCCGGCCCATTTGGGTCAGATCTTCTTTATGCTGTCATCCAACATGGCTCCGGGAGAGATGGATCAATATGTGAGCATGCCGGATTACCGGCATTCCAATGTGACCGCGTTTTTACGGGACTACAACAATGCCTCGATCAAAAACGCCATTTCCAAGGTCAAAGAATTTGCAGCGGATCTTGAAGCAGATAAGGAATCGAAGGTCGAGGTAAAACTGGCCGGCGGGATTCTGGGGATCCTGGCCGCGGTCAATGAAGAAGTGGAATGGTCCTACTGGGCTATTTTAATTGCTATATTTTTATCCACGTTTTTCCTGTGCCTGTTTGCCTACCGTTCGCTGAAGGCTGCAATCATTCTAATCATCCCGCTTTTGGCAGCCCAGGTGTTATCCGAGCTGTTGATGTTGTTGCTGAAGATTGATCTTAATATCAACTCACTGCCTGTGGCAGCCATTGGGGTGGGCCTGGGCATTGATTACGGCATATATCTTTTGAGCCGGTTGAAAGAGGAGACCGAGGATGGCGGTGATTTTGACCTGGCCAGATTTGTGGCGCTTTCCACCACCGGGAAGGTGATCCTGTTTACGGCCTTTAACTTATCGGTTGGCGTCAGTTTCTGGTTGCTTTCGGCCGTAAAATTCCAGGCGGAGATGGGCCTGCTGATCGGCAGCCTTTTGTGGTTTAACTGCATCAGTGCTCTGGTATTCATCCCTGCATTGACGGGGATCTTAAGACCCAATTTTGTGATGGGCCGAAAAGGAAAGGAGGTGATAGCTTAGGAGGAGTAAATGAAATGGCGGCAATGTCAAAATTTCTAACCCAAGAACAAAAAGGAGGAAGAAATGAGTAATAAGAAATTAATGCTGCTCTGTTTGCTGGTGTCCTGTTTATTTATCTTCATAACCCAAAACGCGATGGCCGGGGCTGACTGGAAAGAGAAGCAAGAACAGATGTTTGCCCAGATCCCGGTTAAGCCCGGAGATGTTGTTACTGCATCCAATTGGGAGAAGGTCAAGGGGTTGTTACCTGAACCTTTTTTAGAACACGGGGTCAAGACCGGTGATTGGATACTGAAGATCGGTGAATATGAATACGACCATGATTATGATGCAGCATACTATGGACTAAGCGCCAAAAACAAGGGCAAGTATGGATTGGGCAGCAATAAAGAAATTATAGATCTTGCCACCGGAATATTTCCAATGTACGTGGAGGGGCGTCCCTTCCCGGAGATAGATGCCAAAAATGACCCGGATGGTCCGATCAAGGTTATGCATAACAAGGACCAGGGCGTCTACATACAGGGCACGTACGAAGGGATTACATATCCTTCGGATGGAAATCTGAAATGGATCGGTCGCAAAAGCGGATTCGAAAGAAGCGTGGGGTTCGTTACTGCAAGGAATTATTGGTGGAATAGACCTGACGGGGAAATCCCGAATCCTCGAAAATACTTAAGCACCACGCGCTTACTTACGACTTTCCCCTCTGATCTTAATGGGACAGCAACACTGTATATCAGGCATCTGGACGGGAGATCAGATTCAATGTATGCCTATGTGCCTGCCATCAGGAGGGTCAAGAGGCTGTCCGGCGCCAACCGGTCAGACCCGCAGATGGGCTCAGACCAGACCATGGATGACGCCGGGGGGTTCAACGGACATATTGAATCCATGGATTGGTCATTCATCGACAAAAAGATCATGTTGAGGCCGACATGGTACCAGGATGCAAAAGAAATCAGAAAATTAAAGACGAATAAGATTGGGGCATATGAATGGAACTCCACTGATTGCACTACAATGGGCTACATGAAGGAAGGCTGGACCGGGGCGCCGTGGGCATACACCAATTTGGTATGGATACCCAGGGAAACGTATATTTTCAAAGCAGTGCCGAAGGATCCTTACTATAATTACGGGTTTATGGAGATTTGTGTCGATAAACTGACTGAGGCGTGTACTTTTAATATGAAATACACCAAAGCCGGAGAATTTTGGAAGTATATCGTCCAGGCGACCGGCCCGGCTACATTTCTAGACGGCAGGAATTTCTTTTCCATTGACGGCCCCATGTGTGTCGTTGACGTGAAAACGGATCATGCCTCTAATCTGGATATGGATGGCAACCTTATGAACTGGGTTACACCCCGCGTTAACCCGCGAAATCATACCCCGCAGAACCTGAAGACCTTAAGCAGGTAATCCATTAAAACCCGAAAGGAGGGAAAGCAATGAAAAGACACGTGTTTATTATAGTGGCAGTTTTATGGGTAGCCTTAGGCTTGTTGTATTTTCCAACCGATGGACAATGTTATCGAGTTGATTTCAAAGGCCGGTTGGAGTCGAACTTCGTACTGAGGGATACAGAT
>JAFDJF010000406.1 GCA_019307645.1 Deltaproteobacteria bacterium | reverse complement strand
TCTATCAGTAAGAATAGAAGGTCCCTCACAAGTGACCTGCCCCCCCCTATCAAGGCCCATCATTTCAAGCTGAAGGTCTTGATCTTACGTCGTCGGCTCTCGCCCGTGCGGTTGGATATCTCCGCGAAGATCTTGTTGACCCCCTTCTGGAGCCGGGACACAGGAACCTGAATGTCCAGCGGGACGGCTAGGGTGTGTATCGTCCTGGGACCCGCCTCCTTCTCATCCAGCTCGATCTCATAGGCCCGCTCATACTCCCAGACCAGGGTATCATCTGCATCATAGATCTCCAGGTGCAGGTCCATGGTGGTGATCGTCCGGCCTTCGCGTTCGGAGAACCATACATCACCCAGCGCAATCTCGATCTTCACTTCGCCCGTCACGCGATCCGGAGCCCGAGCCTCGACCTCCGCTTCCCAGTTGAAGTTGAAGAGGCCTTCATCCCCCTGGACCGTCTCCTGGGCGCGGGCCTGGGTCTTGTTGAGCTCATGCATGTATATGAGGCTGCTTTCCCTCATGCCCGAGAGGTCATAGGTGACGAGTTTGTAGCCTGAATTAAACTCGTTCACGAACATCACCGGAAAATTGTCGTAGTGCCAGACTTCCCGCGCCTTGCCGGTCGAATCCGAGGGATAGGTGAGGCGGATGAAGGGCGCCCCGAAAAGGATGTAGATGCGGCCGCGGTCCGTGAGATAACCCGGCCTGCCCTCCCCGCGGAACATCTCGTCGGCCCGCTCTATCCGGTCGTAGTACTCCATCCTGAACTCGTTCTCTTCGGTTGAGGGATCAGGATCACGCCTAAGCCAGAACTCCTCTTTGAAGGCATCCTTCTCCGCATCGGGGAGGTCCAGGAACAGCCTTCTCTCCTCCGAGGTTATGATGTAGCCCACCTGGCTCAGCCAGTCTTTGTTCACGGCATCCCGCATGCGCTCCTGCCGCTAATAATAGCAGGCCGTCAGGCCTGCGAGTATGAGGACAAGGGCGGGGAGGATCGCGGCGGTACGGCGCATCATTTCTTCTCCTTCAAGGAGACAACCAGCGGGGGTGTGATGTAGACAACCTCTGCACTCCTTTCAGTTCCAAACGGCCTGCTTGCTAATTGCCTGTGCTTCAGCCGTTTTTTTATTATAGCACGCCGGGCACACTCCGCCCAAACCCTCGGGGCCCGGTAGAAGGTGCCTCCCAAAAGGAAGTCGCGATGGCGGAAATGCATCAAACTATTGATGATCGCGTGGGATGGTCTCATCCCAGGTTTTCTCCTTGATGAGTTTTTCATTTTCCAGCGCCCGCCGTGTGTACGAGTAATAAAAATTCTTTCGATCACTGGTCAATGAAAGAATGCCCTCCACTGTCACTGTTCGATTGTCAAGTTCAATCGTATAACGAGTCTTGCCCGTTACGCTGGCCCTGGCAGGGTCGTTGTCCTGCGCCTTATGGACTATCTCCTCCCAATACTTGATTGTCGCCCACGGATAAATCGAACCTTCCATGCCCGAGGCGGCGATTCGTGTTTGATATGCAAGCGGACTTCGCTCGATGCTCCTGATTTCGGCATAGCCGGAGGTGGTTTCATCACCGACTTTCAGATAACCATAGCCCGGAAGCTCCGGATCCTTGGCAGGAGGTGAAAAACTGGGTCGTGCCCGATCGGACTGAGGCATCACCGGCAGCACAATATGTGATGCATTGGCGCCATCTACTCTCAGCGTCGTGGTCATCGCAAAGGGTGTCGGCCAGATCATTGGCCAGATTGCGTTATTTACAGCCAGGCGAATACGGTGCCCCTTGGGAAACACCCACGAAGTAAAGTGCAGGTCAAACTCCAGCTTATACAGCTGTCCCGGCACCAGCGCCTCTGGTTTTTCTGTAGATTTCCTGTGTGCTCCGCTAAGACCGGCTCCGGCCACCTGGGTGACGGTTCCATCGGGTGCGATGTCGGAAATACGCACGATCCAATCAGCAAGGGGTGCATCCGCCGACATATGCAATATTGCTCTTGGAAAGCCAAGGATCTCCAGGTCCTGTTCCAGCGGACTTGAATCATAGACCAGGCTATAGGCGTCTGTACCGCGCTGATCCCAGGGAAAATCCCCCCACCAGTTGACATTACCCGATGCTTCAACGCCGACTGTAGGAATGTATCTTAGGCTATGGATTTGTCCGTCACGCCCGACGGATTGGGCAGCCGACAAGGTGTGATCAGAATGTGCGTACACTGCCAGTTTCTTGGTGCGATCGATCGGCCAGCCGTCCTCCCAACGCCAGTAACCAGGTACTCTATCGACAGTATCCGGTGGATGCCACTCTCGAACATAAACCGCAAACCGGGGTTCCTCCATGATGCCTGTGTCATCGCCTTTCAACCAGTGATCGAACCAGCGCACGGCCTCGCGGCGCCACTCCATTCCAGGTTCCGGATAGGGCAGGTTCGGCCAGGTGTGTGCCCAGGGACCCATCATGCCCTTGACCGGGGCCTCAAGTTTTTCTAGCATTCGAGGCACACTGTCGCGATATCCGTCATACCATCCACCGATGACAAACGTCGGTATGCGGATGCTGGAGTAATCGGAATTGAGTGAGGCCCGGTTCCAGAATGGGCCATCACGCTGCTGACGCGTGTATTTTAACAGCCATGGTTCCGTATCGAAACGATCGCGAAAATAGTCCTCATCAATGATGTAATCCGGAGGTGCGGGTAGAATATTGGCAATATCCTGGCCGAGCTCGTAGGAATCGACGTGCATCATGCCATCGATGAAATGACAATCATCACGAAACAGATCGTCGGTACCCTGGATTGCGACTATGGCTTTCAGTGCCGGCGGATTGCGCATCGCCATCTGGATCGAGTTGAATGCCCCCCATGAGATACCAAACATGCCGACATTGCCCGTGGACCATGCCTGTTTCGACAGCCAGCCAATGACCGCCTCGCCATCTTCCTGTTCCTGATCAGTATATTCATACTCGATCAGCTTGCCTTCGCTGGTTCCGGTGCCGCGGATATCCACCCGCGCAACGATATAACCCCGCTTGACAAAGTATGAGAACAGTTGGAACCGGCTGTTGCGGCTCTCGTCTTTGCGGTAGGGCAGATACTCGAGTAGAACGGGGAATTTTGCGGCAGCCTCTCGATCTGCCGACATGAACAGACTGGCGGCCAAGCGTACGCCATCAGGCAGAGGGATCCAGACCTCCTTGATCTCTATCCCCTCGTGGGTGACATCGGGGAGTCTTGACTGGCTGTTGGCAGCTGTCGCGAATGTGAGCCCCACAAGTATAATAGCAATCACAAAGCGCCACCTCACGATGCACGCTCTAAATATATCCCGTTTGGTCTTCACAACTCTTCCTCCTTTGCTGCCATTCGTTGTCCTCTAAGTAATGGATCGTTCCGGGATGATTGTCTCAATGTAAATTGGTACTTGTCAATCGCCGACGTAAGAGAGAAAATAATGATCTGGAGATAGCCATATGTTTTCATTCAAGAAGACCATCGTTTTCCTAATTGCATTATCTTTTCTATCTTCGGGCTATGCATTTGCCCAGAAGACAATTTTGTTAAAAGAGAACCTTATCTGGGAAATCATTGCAGAAGTATCAGGGGCATTGCAGGTAAATAATATAATGCAGATGGCTCCGTATGAGATGAACAGACCGGAGAGCGAATACCTCGAAAATTACCGTGAAACGGATTTTATGCTTAATATCCTGAAGCAATA
>JAFDJF010000405.1 GCA_019307645.1 Deltaproteobacteria bacterium | reverse complement strand
ACGGTCAACCCGTAAGCCTTCAGGCACCCCTCAACCCGGATGACAACCTGTCAATGAGTGCTTCAGGTCCGCGCTTCCGGTTTCTGGGTGGAGGAAGACTGGCGGAAATTGAAGAACCGGTTCAGGAAGTGCCGGTTCAAGATAAATCGGCAGATGCACCGCATGTAAACAGGGAGATATTTTCACCGAAGGATCAGGCGGATAAGGTCCTCAGAGGGGCAAAGAATGTGCTGGATAAATTTCTGAAGCGTTGATCCGTACATATGCCATTATTTTAGCTGGAGGTCAAAATGCAAATCCCCCCCATGCCTTTTAAAATCCTGGCCCTGGGACCATTCAGCCCTGAAACAGATACGCCATGGCATGACAGCCCGATAAAGGTCGATAAAACAAATCTGGACGAGGCTATCCAACGCCTGGGTCTTTCCCTGTATGTCCCGCTTGACAACTCGCTTTGCTCTGCCGGCGGCATAGATATAGGTTTTGAAAAGCTGAAAGACTTCCTCCCCGACGGTCTTCTTCAGAGCAACCCTGTCTTAAAAAACATTCTGGGTGCGAGGGAATTTTGTGAAGAGTCCAGGGGTAAAAGTCTTTCTGAAGAAGAAATAGGCGCAAGGCTCAGACAATGGCCGGATCTTCCCCCGATCCAGATATCGTCTCCAGCCGAAAAACCAAAGAAGACTTCCAAAAGCGCTGTTGATGACATATTAAAGATGGTTGCCTTGCCGGAGGACAAGCAGGCTCCGGGTGCGCAAGCAGGACTGTTGACCGATCAAATCAACGCGATCTTAAAAAAGATCTTGAGCCACATTTTTTCACACGAAGATTTCAGAAACTTTGAAGCGGCCTGGCAGGGACTTCAACTGCTCATAAATCAGGGCGGCATTAACGGAGAGATTCAAGCTCAAATCGTACCCGTATCTTTTGAGACTCTAGAGGAGACCTTGGATAATTTGACAACGCACCTGGTCCGGGATCTTCCCTCACTGGTGATTGTGGACCTTCCATTTAACAATTCCCCAAGAAGCCTTGAATGCCTTGAAAAGATCGCCCGGTTTGCTGAAACGCTCCTTGCACCCGCCCTTTGCTGGGTCACCCGGGAATTCCTCCACCTTGATTCCTGGGATGACCTGAACAAACTCTCCTTCTTGCCACATCACCTGGACGAACCGCCCTTTGCCAAATGGCGCAGCCTGGCAGATTCTTCTTCAGCCAGGTGGCTGGCCGTGACCTGCAACCGTTTCCTGGCCCGCTTCCCCTATGGCCCGGACAACAGACCGCGGCTTGTTCCTTTCCAGGAGGCAGCGCCGCTCTGGATCAGTCCGGTATGGGGCGTAGGCTGCCTTGTGAGTCAAAGTGTTGTGAAAACAGGGTGGCCCACCCGTTTTACGGATTGGCAGGATATCCGACTCGAAGATCTGGCCCTTGACATGAGTCGGGCAGGAAAACCCATTGCCACGGAAACCGCTATTGGTGAAGATCGGATAGACCAGTTTGCCAGAGCGGGAATCACGCCCCTGGTTGGATACCGGAACAAGGATATTGCCTTCGTGTTGGCCGAGGCCACTGTCGGCAAGGGCTCACTGAGCTATCAGATGTTTTTATCCAGGATTACCCATTTTGTTTTGTGGTGTAAGGATCATTTCGATAAAGACCTCAATGCTGACGAACTCGAAAAAACTCTCTACAGCGCCATTTCCGCTTTTTGGCAGAAGAGCGGTGACCCCGGTCCCAAAGACCTGTCAATTTCAGCCGGCCAACCCTTAGAGGACAACCGTATCCCTCTACGTATTGTTGCAGAGCCCACCCGCCGGGTACTTCCGTCCGGAGAAAAGGTGGAACTCGAATTTCTCTGGTAAGGGCTCGCGCAACCGCTGTGTCTAAAAAATGAGATGAGGTTTCAGAGATTCTTTTAAAGGGTCAGGCATATTCTCCACTGCCTCAGGATCAACAATTTCCTGGAAAGCAGGAATGCCTGACAGTTGCGTGATTTGCTGGATAAGGTCGTCCGGAGGAAGGAATGTCTCTACCGGGGCTTTCAAAATGACCACAGAAAGCCCACCCAACTCTGCCAACTCCCTGGTCTCTAATTCGTAGCGAAGATCCTGGAACAGCACTTTCAGTTCAGGGTAGTATTTCAGGAAAACAACAATGGCCAGATGATCGATGAGGGACTGTTTCATGTCATCCGGCTGCCGGGTTTCCTTGCCCGAAACCATGGCCTCCAGACGACTCAAAGGACATTCGGTTCTGTAGGAAAGAACCCAACGGGTGGGGCAGGTGATCTCGATTCCCTTGACCTCTGAACCTGCGGACTGCAGGGTGTATTGCAGGGGGCTTCCTCCCAGATGGTTTGATATGGGCGGCAAAGGAGGCTGGAGCTTTTTGGGAAGGTCAAAGGGCTTCGCACAAATGGCCGCATAGCGTTCCTGGAGTTCTGCAAAGGCCTTGTCCGCTCCGGGAACGTCCTGCATTGCAGAACTTTGGATATACGTGCCAAATAGCTTTCTGGGCACAAAAAGGGGCCTCAAGACATTCAGATGACCCTTCAACCGTTTTTCAAGGGCATCGGCAATCTTATCTGTTGACTGACGAAGCTTCAAGAATTCCTGGCTGTCCAAATCCTTCCGGGCGACCTCTTCATTCTCCATGGGAATTTACCCTTTCTCTTGAAATTTTAGAAAGTTACATACCAGATTCTGGGAATAATGTCAAATTTCTTTCCGTGGAAAAAGGTCTACTTCATTTAAGCTTGACCACGGAAACCTCCGCGTCTTCCTCACTTGAGTAAGGTCCAAAGAGAATCGATTCCGGGAAACCTTTGACCTTCACAAAGTAGGAAGTCTCAGGATCGAGCTGATTCTGGACTGCCCAGGCTGTAAATTCTTTTTCACCCAGATTCAGTTTCATCCCTTCAATGGGGTAATTCAGTACCGATTTTTCAGGCAAACTGCTCTTGGGTCCGACCCCTTGAAACACGATTTCCGCTCCTGCGACTGCAAACATGCCACCGGACCACTCCCCATCACGAGGCCCGACTTCAAACCATTGTCCAAGATGCTCGTTTCCGATGAGATCCAGACGATAATCCGCAGGAGCCTCTTCCCCGGCGGTTTGATGTACCTTTGCCACTAATTTTGGGCCATAGGCCGCACCGGTTACAGACAGAACATCCACACCTTTTAAAGGCGTCGTTAAAGTATCGGGGGAAATAAGCGCACCGTCGATCTGCAATAGTACAATGGGAAAGCCAGGTCCTCTGGCGGCCTGCACTGTGACGGCCAACAGGGAAAGCCCGTATCGAAATGACGGATTCTGAAAATCTTCTTCAGAGCCCAAAATGCCCCAGAGCGCCGTCTTTTGATCCAGCAACTCACCCCGGGGCTTAATCCAGGCCACCTTGTCCAGATCATCCTCCCAGAAATGTCCGTGTGCCTCAAGACCGTAGGTCTTAAGTTGGGACATTACCTCCTTTACAACATCCTCAGAAGGAACCAGAGAGCTAAGCCATATCTTTTTCATGAGCATTTCCTTTCTAATAATGAACTTATGAAGCGCTTCTAAGGGTTCGCGCATAAATAACTTCACATTGCAAAAGGCGCAGTAATAGTGGACTATTTCAAGGTTTTTGCTTTTTAAAACCTGCCAAAAATGACCTGAAGATGAGATGCCAAAATGTGAAGTTATTTATGCGCGAGCCCTAAGCCTCGCCGCAGTTGAACCGCCTATCTGCGGTCTGGAAAAACTGTTCCGTTCCTCACCTGCGGCAGTGGCCACGGACGATCCACTTCGCCACCCCGACCTTCTGGCCCCTGCCCGCTCAAAAGGCCGTCGCATACCGATCGGGCCGAAAAATCCACGGGAAAACAATAAGGCGTTTCTGCGGGCATCGGACATGGGCTTTCTTGCATACCAATCTGCTAATCCGTCTGCATAATGCTCACTCCAACCTTGCGTCGCACCTGAATGTGGATGGGCGATCAGCGCACGAAAACCACGGTTGTCCTCTCTTCGCATGCGTTGCATACAATTGAAGGTCCAGTCCACAATATGGCCCACCTCATGAAGCAGGGTGTAATTATAGCCATGCAGATTCCACGCGCTTTGAAAGCAGGTTCGGTTGAGACGAATATAGGGTCCCCCCGGCATGCCGCTGTGCGCAGCTCCACCGCCGCCTCGGGCCGGTCTATCGCCCACTGTAACCGGAGGCACTATCTGGATATGGTGAACCCACAGACGTTCCAAGGTGCTTGTGAGCGCTTCCATCTGAGACTCATCGGCCCCATTGATCTGAACGGTCACACCGCTTATATTTACATCCATTTTTCTGGCCTGTCTTTTGTCTACCACTGATCACTGATCACCCTGGCACGCCGTAGCCCTAGCGAAGGCGGCTGATCACTACTGCCTTTTATGGTATCTGAACAGCTGTTTGTCCCGGGCTGGTAATCGATATCACGCCTCCCCAAGTACATGTACATTTAGACGTGTTGTTAAGGGCCGGCTGATTGCCGATCATTACCGTGGGTGACCCGGGGGCCCAGGGGGAAGCAGTGGCCGGAGCGCACGGCGCCGGTGTCGGAGTAGGTACGCCACCAGCCGCGGCCGTGGCCGCTGAAGTGGCCGCAGCCACGGCCGG
>JAFDJF010000404.1 GCA_019307645.1 Deltaproteobacteria bacterium | reverse complement strand
GTTAGTTCGGCTACGTTTAGATGGGAGCATGGATTATCGCCATAAAAATCAACCACCTTGTGAACCTTTACGGCCCCATTCTTCAGGACCCGAACATGTTTCCGCTAATTCTAAAATGGGTCCAGAAAAACCAGCAGTCATTTAACGAAACCAAAGTCTATGACCATCCGTTTTAAGGAGGGTATCATCATGAGTAAATGGATCACTGTTACAGAACCCTTTATAAACATCGACACACAGACGTGTACCGGCTGCGGCAGCTGTGTGACCATATGCGGCGGTGAGGTCTTTGAGGTAAAAGAAAAAAAGGCGGTGGTCAACCGCATAGAGGAGTGTCTTGAGTGCGGCAACTGTGAAATTGTATGTCCGGTGGATGCAATCCAGTTCCGGATTCCGAAAGGCGGCACCGGCATTATCTATGAATGCGGCTAGGACCTCTTGGAGCTTTCATTTGTTGGAATATCTGATAACCTCCCCTTGCCGGGGGAGGAACTGCTCAGGTCCCCCTACCAGGAGGGTTGGGGAGAGGTTTCTTAACCGCTGATTTTATTATTGAATCGGTACTGGAACAAATCTCAAATTCCGGAAACATACTGCCGAATTATTCTATTTTTCCAGCTCTTGAAATAGGGTTTCTCCAGACGGTGGAAAGAATATTCTTCAGCCATTGTATTGACCCTGTGCTACCCTTTCTCTTTTTTTTCCTTCCGCTTCTCCTTTAGTGTTTTCTGTCCTTTTTTCTGTTCTTCCCGTTTGCCTTTATCTCTTTTTCCTTTGTCTCCCATTATACTCTCCTTTGTTAAGAATAATGTTATAAATTATCACACCGCACAGTCTGATTGATCGCCTTTGATTTTTGAAATAGCATGCGGAAGCGCATCAAGGATTGTTTTGAGATTTTCTGAGGCTGCCTTCGGGCTGCCCGGAAGATTTATAATAAGCGTTTGTCCCCTGATGCCTGCAATCCCCCTGGAAATAACCGCATGGGGGGTGATTTTAAGACTTTCCGTCCGCATTGCCTCACCCATCCCGGGGACTTCCCTTTCTATTGCCGCCTTTGTTGCCTCGGGGGTCACATCACGGGGTGACACGCCGGTTCCTCCCGTGGTCACAACAAGATCAAGGCTGAGCGTATCGGCACAATGTATGAGCCTGTCTGAAATAATGTCTTGTTCATCAGGAACGATTTCCGTCACCTCGATAACAGCACCGATACTCCTCAGTATCTCACAGATCACCGGACCGCTCCCATCTTTTCGCTCACCTGCAAATCCCTTATCACTAATAGTTAAAACACCTGCTCTCATACTGTTGATCTCCTCGTGTCGTATCCTATGAATAACTATACTAAATCCTGATTATATGGATTATATGTACATATCATGTTTTGAATGCGGTGGCCAGTATATAAGGGTTCGAGGGGTCAAGGGTTCAAGGAGCCAAGTGAAATACATTGGAGTAAAAACAGTCTTTTTAGATTTTTTCAAGCAGCTGATAGGATATGAAACGCATTATAGAAACTCGGAGAAAGAAACACAAACTCACTTGACCCCTTGAATCCTTGGCTCCTTTAGCCGATTACTAAATGCAAAACTATAACTACAGTTCATATATGATTTATTGAATGCATTTCCGGGACACAACACTACATGCGGCCCTTGCTGCTCAGCGTCTTCTGTGCTGTTCGCGCGATGATGGATGAAACGTTTTTACTTTTGGCAATCTTTCTCAGATCTTTCTCCATCAAAAGACGCAACAGCTTCAGTGAGGTGGGAACAGGGGTTTTGGCATTGTTGACCAGGGCGAGTTTCACTCTGTAGTTTTTAATGAACTCTTTTTTGGCGGCGATCATCCGCGGAATTTCTTTTGACAGATTCCGGTTTCCCGCATGGCCGATGATCTCTTCCTCTGTAATCTTCGGGCTGTTGATGACAGCATGCTGTATGAGCTTATTTGCGTCTTTTATCAACAGGTTCCGAGCTTCCTTATTGCCCAGGCTCGCAAGCTTGACCTTTTCGCTGATGGACATTCCCTGAACCTGGGCGTAAAGTGATTCAAACTTCTTTTCCGGTTCAACCTCTTTCTTCTCAGCAGCAGGATTCTGGGAAATATTCTGTTCATCCATGCTTATATTATTCCTCTTCTGGCTTTGACGCAGCGATGATCTTTTCACTTATTTGCTGGGGAATTTCTTCATAGTGATCAAACTCCATGGTAAACATTCCCCTGCCGCTCGTCATCGAGGTAAGTTCAGCGGAATACATCTGCAGTTCAGCTAGTGGGACATGTGCTTTAACAAGCTGACCTCCTACGGCCTGGTCCATTCCCAGCACCCTTCCCCGCCTTGAATTCAGGTCTCCCATGACATCGCCTGTCATATCATCAGGAACCGTCACTTCAATAGTCATGATCGGTTCAAGAAGCACCGGTTTGCAATCCATATACCCCGTTTTAAATCCTTTTGAGCCTGCTATCTGAAATGCCATATCGGATGAATCAACATCATGATAGGAACCGTCATACAGTGTTACTTTTAAATCCACAATCGGAGAGCCTGCAAGAATCCCTTCCTTCATCTGATTGACGATCCCTTTTTCAACGGCGGGAATGTAGTTTCTGGGGATTGACCCACCGACAATCTTATTGACAAATTAAAAACCGCCGCCCCTTGGAAGCGGTTCTATTTCTATCCACGTATCTGCAAACTGCCCCCGGCCGCCGGTCTGCTTTTTGTGACGCCCCTGTGACTTTGTTTTCCCTCTGATAGTCTCTTTGTAGGGTATTTTGGGCCGTTTCATTGCTATGTCGACGCCGAACTTCCGCTTCAGCCGTGCCGCCGCAACATCCAGGTGCACCTGCCCGATCCCGGATAAAATAAACTCCCTTGTCTCGTCATTACGCTTGATCTGCAGTGTGGGATCTTCCTCCATCAGGCGTGACAATGATGACGCCATTTTATCTTCATCTCCCCTGGTTTTCGCCTCAACTGCATAGGATGTAACGGGTTTTGGAAGTTCAATGCTTTTGAAACAGGCTTCAAGAGACTCATCACAGAAGGTATCTCCCGTTGTGGCCTCTTTCAGCTTTGCCACGGCAACAATGTCCCCTGCTACCGCAACGTCAAGCTGCTTCTGGTTCTTACCCTCTATCTTCAGGATCTGGTTCACTTTTTCTTTCGTATCTTTTTTTGAGTTATACACTGTTGAGTCTGGTGTCAGTTCCCCTGAAAAAACCCTGAAAATGGTCAGCTTTCCGGCATAGGGATCGGCTACTGTCTTAAAAATATAGGCAAAAAAGGGCTCATTTTCACCGGTTTTGATCTTTTTCTCTTCATTTGTTTTCACATCAAGAGCAACCACCTCCTCAACATCAATTGGAGACGGAAAATAGTTTACCACAAAATCCAGGACCTGCCTGACACTGAAATTTTTGCCCGCTGAACCGCACATGACACAAAACAGGTTGAAATCTTTTACCCCTTGTTTAATGGCACCTGTGGTCTCGTCGGCACTCAGTTCACCCTCTTCCAGATATTTATCCAGCAGTTCCTCGCTGGATTCTGCAATGTCTTCGATCAGCTTTTGGTTGATTTCCTGTGCAGTATCATTGAGTTCGGCAGGAATGTCACAATCCGAACCCGTCCCTGACTCATCATCGGTAAATTCAATGCCCTTCATCTTTACCAGGTCAACAATTCCCTTAAACCCGGCTTCCTTTCCGATTGGAAGTTGCAAGG
>JAFDJF010000403.1 GCA_019307645.1 Deltaproteobacteria bacterium | reverse complement strand
TCTCAGTTTTTTCATCGATGATCTCCACACGGCTGGTATCGCCTCGCAAATATTTATTAATTGCAATGGCGGCTCTTCTGCCGGATGCGATGGCCTGGATCACTGTGCTTGGCCCGGTGATAAAATCACCTCCGGAGAATATCCCGGAGATATTGGTTGCCAGCGTATTTTGGTCAACCTCTAAGCTGCCCCACAAAGACCTTTCGATCTGACTGTCTTTAGATAGGAATGTCGCATCCGGAGCCTGGCCGATGGAAATAATGACGGCATCGGCATCTACTTTTTGAACGTGACTTTCGTCAACACTGAGTCGAGCACGGCCGTCATCGTCATAAACAGTCCGGCTTTTGACAAACTCCATTCCGGTAATTCGGCCGCCTTCACTCATAATTTGCGTGGGCGCCCAATGCAGATTTAATACGATGCCTTCTTCAAGGGCCTCCTCAACATCCTTCTCCCACGCGGGCATTTCTTCCCTGGTTCGGCGATAAAATATTTGAACGTCACCGGCGCCCACCCTCAGAGCGGTTCTGGCCGTGTCCAATGCCACGTTGCCGCCTCCAATCACAATTACTTTGCCTTTGAGATGTATCTTTTTGCCGGTTCTGATATCCGTTAAAAATTGAAGCCCGTAATATAGACCTTCCGGATTTTCATCTTCACCCATGATACCGGTTCTCATGCTGGCCTGGGCGCCCGGTGCGATAAAGACCGACTTAAAGCCTTCTTCCAGCAGATCGTTGACCGTGTGATTAGCGTCAATTTGAGAGTTATAAAATATGTCAACTCCGCAATTTTTTATGTATTCGATTTCTTCTTCAATAACCTCGCGGGGTAAGCGAAATTTCGGTACTGCAATACCCAGCATGCCGCCACCGGAGGGTTGGGTCTCGAAAACACTGGTGTGATAACCCATTTTTGCCAGGAAATAGGCACATGTGAGTCCCGCCGGTCCCGCTCCTACCACAGCGATTTTCTCATTTTTAGTTACCGGAAATGGATCGCGTTGTGATCCGATATTCTGGAAATACCACTCCGAAGCAAAACGTTTCAGCCCCCGAATGGCCACCGGGGCGTCCAATTCCCCTCGACGGCATTTATATTCGCAGGGATGGATACAGATACGACCGCAGACCGCCGGGAATGGATTGCGCTCCCTGATAATATCAACGGCCTGTTCGTATTGGCCTTCAGCAATGGCGGCCACATAATTGGGTACATCAATTCCTGCAGGACAGGCATGCTGACAGGCTGAAATTACCATGGTATCACAGGTGGCCCCTGCGCATCGATGTTCCAGAATATGGTCCTCATATTCCCTTGCAAAATATTTCAGGGTGGAAAGCGCCGGTTTGGCGCAGGTTTGGCCCAATCCGCAAAGGGATGCTTCGGTGATTGTATGGCCGAGGGCCTTGATGGTTTCCATGTCTTTTAGCTGACCGTCCCCCTGGGTCAGGCGGGTTAAAATTTCCAAAAGCTGGGTGGTGCCGAGGCGACAGGGCGCGCATTTCCCGCAAGATTCGGACTGGGTAAAACTCAGAAAAAATCGGGCGATTTCCACCATGCAGTTGTTTTCATCCATGACCACCATGCCGCCCGATCCCATGATGGCGCCAATTCGCTGCAGCGTGCCGTAATCAATAGGCATATTCAGATATTCTTTCGGCACGCAACCGCCGGAGGGGCCTCCCATTTGAACGGCTTTGAAGGTTCTGCCCATCGGAATGCCGCCCCCGATATCAAAGATCACATCTTTAATGGTAGTGCCGATCGGAACTTCAACCAGACCGGTATTGTTGACTTTGCCGGCCAGTGAAAAAATTTTGGTTCCCCGGCTGTCTTCAGTGCCCACCTGGCCATACCAGTCGGCACCGTTGGCAACGATTAATGGAATGTTGGCCCACGTTTCTACATTGTTGATGTTGGTGGGCTTGCCGTCAATTCCGGCCTGAGCCGGAAACGGTGGACGAGCTCTGGGCATGCCGCGACGTCCTTCAATGGATGCCATGAGAGCGGTTTCCTCGCCGCAGACGAAGGCACCGGATCCCTTTTTTAAGGAGATGTCAAAATTAAAACCGGTTCCCATGATGTTTTCACCCAGCAACCCCAGTTCTTTGGCCTGCTCAAGCCCGTAGCTCAGGTGTTCAATCGCTATTGGGTATTCTTCCCTGACATAGATGTATCCCTGGTCGGCTCCGATGGCATAGGCTCCGATCAACATACCCTCCAAAACAGCATGGGGGTCTCCTTCCAATACGGCGCGATCCATAAAGGCTCCCGGATCTCCCTCGTCCGCATTGCAGACAATGTATTTGGGACGACCTGCAGCGGCCCGCGTAAATTTCCATTTTACACCCGTGGGAAAGCCGGCTCCCCCGCGCCCCTTGAGCTTGGCCGCAGTTACTTCTGCGATGACCTCATCCGGAGACATATTTGCCAGGACTTTTGCCAGGGCCTGGTAGCCGCCGGTGGCCAGATAATGCTCAATTTGAGTGGGATCGATCCGTCCGCATCTGGCCAGCACCCTTTTTTCCTGTTTTTTGTAAAAAGGGATTTGATTGAGATAAAAAAGGGGCTGATGCGTTAGCGGGTCTTCAAATGCCAGCCGATCAATCAGTCGATTTTTCTTTAACGTTTGGCCGACAATATCGATTGCATCTTCCGGGTTGACCTCCTGGTATTGTATCCCCATAGGCTCGATAGCGATTACCGGTGCTTTGGCGCACAATCCATGGCAACCGGTGGGACGAACTTCTACTTCTTTGACCAGTCCCTGGTTTTTAACCTCTTGCTCAATAGCTTCCCGAACGGTTGCTGCTCCGTGAGCCCGGCAGCCGGTCATGCAAACATGGACAATCGTTTTTCCTTCACCGGTGCGGGCGAGAATTTTGTTGCGGAGCCATTCCAGTTGTCCGATGGATGAGAGTTTATCCATTATTTACCTTTTTCTCCTCTATCCTTTTTGTATTGATCCAGTATGCTGGTAACTTTGGTCGGCGCCAGTTTGCCGAAATAGCTTCGATTGACCATCATCGCCGGTGCCAGAAAACAGGCCCCAAGGCAGGCAACCGTTTCCAATGTAAATTGATAATCAGAGCTGGTTTCGCCTTCGTTTAGATTCAGTTCTTTTTTCATCAATCTGAGTACACTGCGACTGCCTTTTACGTGACATGCGGTGCCGCGGCAAACTTTTAGCACGTATTTCCCTTTGGGCGTCAGAGTAAATCCGGAATAAAAGGTAATTACACCCTGCACCTGGGCTGCAGACAGGTTCATCGCTTCAGCAATGGACTCAATGGATTCCGGTGGAATGTAACCGATTTCTTCCTGAACATTCTGCAACAATGGAATGAGCCCCCATTTTTCACTTTTGTGTTGATCAATAATGGCGTTGAGTTTAGTCAGGTCAATCTCAGGTGGTTGCATGTGGGTGCCTCGGTTTTAGTTGTTTAATTTATGAATACTCTATATTTAATCTACGCCGTTCGGCAGCTATTTAGCCGTGGCAAACTTAAAGGTGATAGCTCATGGCTGATAGCTGATAGGGAAAAGGATTTTCTATCATTCTTAAAATCTATGAGTTATGAACTGTGAGCTATGAGCTGTAAAGCGCCAGCTTTACGCCTTCTTTATTTTGACTCTGCATGTCTTCCAACCGGGTGAACCCGGCTTGGTTATATCGGACAGCACCAAAAGGTTCATGGCGTCATTGCCGTTAAAGCCTGTAGGTATAAAAAT
>JAFDJF010000402.1 GCA_019307645.1 Deltaproteobacteria bacterium | reverse complement strand
ATTCCAGAATTTTTCATACTCGGGTTTCAGGCTGAAGATGTTGTTTTCTCTGTCCAGCTCGAAACAGTCCGAATCAGTGTTGCTGAATTTTTCCAGCGGCATCCGTTTCAGGTGTGCAACAACAGAAGAAAGCTTGAAGCTTTCTGGATCATCCGACCCGGCAAGAGCATCATAGTCAGCAAGGTGGTCTGTATGAGAGAGATAATGGGCCAGGAACTCGCGGGCGATATCCTCTATATCCCACTTTGTTCCGTGCAGCTTGAGTAGCGAAAGGAGAACCACCATCTTGTATGATTTAACGTAATTCAATCCTGTTTCAACATGCGTCAACAAATATTCACCCGGAGTGTCAAGAAGTTTTTTTTCGGCATCTGGAATCTTTCCGCTTTCGCAGTAATTTTTTGCGCGCAGCCATCCTCCAAAAGGTTCTGGCTTGAGAAAGAGATACGGATCAACGTCATATGCGTTGGATATCATGTCCATGAGATTTAGTGATTCTTTTTTCCCAAGGTCCTCCTTGATGTCCTGATATATGTTTTTAAGCCGATCGGCAGGTGACAGCCCGGCCTGAAATATCTTTTTAATCTCATTTTCCCAGAGCCTCTGGACCTCAAGATCAGGGCTCAGCCAGCAACCATCCGGGAGCTTTTCTTCCAGCACCTTTTTAAAACTTATTTGTGGACCCGCGACAAACTGCTCCAGAGATGTGTACCCGCAGACAGCCAGCGGGGCCACATGGGCCTTGCGGAAATTGCCCACAAAATCAAGTACAACAAGAAAATCCTTGCCTTCCGATTTTCTCAGCCCTCTTCCAAGCTGCTGAAGAAAAATAGTGAACGACTGGGTGGGCCGGAGGAAAAGTACATGGGTGAGTCCGGGGATGTCAGTTCCTTCGTTAAAAATGTCGACAACACATATTACATTCAATGGATCGAATTCATCCTGAAGACGCCGGATGGCATTATGGCGCTCCTCATCTGCAGTCTCGCCCCACAACGCTGTTGAGAGAATGCCATGCTCATGTGAAAGCTTCTCCGCAGTGTATCTGGCATGGCTCACGGAACTGCAGAAGGCAAGGGCTTTTGTCTTCCCTGAGGCAGGCAGGTGCTTCCTCAGATTGTTGGCAATTATGGACGTTCGCGTATCGTTTTGCAGTACGCGGTTCAGCTCTTCCTCGTCATATCTGGTGCCCCGCCATGTGATTTCCTCGTAATCCGTCTCGTCGTATATTGCATAATACTGAAAAGGGACAAGCCAGCCCCGGTTTACAGCTTCCAGAATACGGATTTCATAAGCAATGTTGTAGTCGCAATACTCCAGTACGTCCCGTCCGTCCATTCTTTCGGGGGTCGCGGTCAGGCCAAGTAGAAATGAGGGCTCAAAATGGGACAGTATCTTTCTGTAGCTGGCCGCCTCAGCGTGATGAAATTCGTCAATTACGATATAATCAAAATCCCTTGTCAGGAAGTTTTTCAAATGATTTCTGCGGCTGAGGGTCTGGATCATGGCAAACACCGCAGCGCAGTCCTGTGGAGCAGTCTGGCCTCTGCCGTAAACAGCTCCAAATTCCGGATCACCTGTTACAATGCGGAATGTCTCCAGTGCCTGGGCGAGTATTGTTTCCCGATGGGCAATGAAAAGAAGGTTTTTGCTTTTGCTCTGCACGAAATCAAAGGCAGCAAGATATGTCTTGCCGACACCGGTCGCCGCAACAACTGCAGCCTTTGTTACGTTTTGTTCCCGCAGATTTTCAAGGTTTTCGAGGGCCTCCTTCTGTGCGCTGTTGGGTTCTGCACGCTCGTCCTGTTTTCCCCACTTCGGGGATTCAGGTTCTGCAACCTCAGGGGTGGCCCGCATGAACTGAGGTTGCCATCTGGCCCTGTAACCGGTCAGGAACTCCTCTGTGACAGGCGCGGACTCTTCTTCCCACATCTGCTCAAATTCAGCCACAGCCCACTGAAAAGGTGTTGTACGGTTCTCAAACGGCAAGTTGATTTCCCCTGAAGAGTACCAGTTCCACTCGTAGTTTCTGACAAGCCCGCCTTCAGTAAAATTTGAAGACCCTGTGATCATTGCGCCCCGGCCGTCCCGGTGACGAAACAGCCATGCCTTCACGTGGAAATTTGGCGGAGCCTGGTCAAATGGAATCTTCGGAGGATGAAAGACCTTCAGCCCGGCGCCCGGGATGTGTTCTTTCATGTGGTTGAAATATTCAGGCCGTGTAATGTTACCCATAGTCGACAAAATGATCTTCAGTTTTCCACCGTTTTCCACAAATCGCGAAAATTCCGACACAAGAAGGTTGGTTTCGCCGGGCGAGTAAAAGGCGCTTGCTATCCATGCCTCGGCACTGCGTTCAAGCTCACCTTTGATAAGCGAGATAAGCCGGTTTTTCTGCGACGGATTGAAGATGAGAGCAGGATATTTCTGAAGATCCAGCTCGCAGAGTTTCGCGCCGCCCACCTGCTCAAGAAAAAGGCGGCCTTTGAATCCGCCGCCCGCTCCGCCATCTTTGCGTGAAGGTCGCTCAAATCAAAGCCGTATGCTTTTAAAGCGGCAAGCATGGTTTCCAGCATGTCTGCGGACTCTTCCAGGATACTGCCCCTATTCGCCTGCCTGAGTTCGGTGAACAGTTCAAAGGCCTCTTCTAGTATTTTTATTGCTACCGCTTCATTGAATTCCTGCCCGTCGATTTTTCTGACAATCGGTTTGCCGCCGTGCTCCCGGATGATTTCAGGAATCCTGTCACGGATGAGCTTTCTGTATATGGTGGCATTGCCTTGTGTGTCCGCCATTATCGCCCTGTAAGCTTCAGCACATAACCCAGCCAGATATCATTTCTGTTAACAGCCGATGCACTTGTCGATAAATCAATTACTTCAAAGCCGACTTCCCCTAAAAGCTTCCTTAACATAGGTTCCTGCCACAGATAAAATGTTCTGCCTTCTTCGTCCGACACAACGCCGGGACCCTGCTTAAGAGAGACGTACGCCAGCATTGGACTGTTGTTCTTCGGCCGGGGCACAGGATGAAGTGCGCGTGTAATATTTCTCAGCACATCGGGCAGCCTTGCATGAGGGATGTGTACAAATGACCCGGACATAAGGATTGCATCTACAGTAATCTGTGAAAAATCATGGGTTTCAAAATCACCCTCAATCACTTCACAACCGGCATTCTCCCTGGCAAGATCGGCAAGACCTTTTGACCTTTCAAAGCCGGTGACACTGAACCCGCGTTCCTTGAGCCAGAGCAGATCACGACCTGATCCGCAGCCCAGGTCCAGAACGTGACAACCCTGTTTCAGCCTGCTGACAAACGGGGACAGGAACAAAGAAGGGTCTACCGAAAATGTTCGCCTGTGATAGGCCAGGTAATTATCTGTGTAAAAATCATTCATTAGCAACTGCAGCCGCATGCAAAATGCGGGAGGTCTATGGAAATGCGAAAATTGGAAATTGCGTCGAGCCACGCTAACTTATTGAATATTATAGCTTAACATCCCAAAAATAGGTGTTTTCAGGGCCTATATCGTCCTTTTTGGCCCCAAAATGGGCACCATAGGGAACAGGAGACTCTCGAAGTTGATATAATTCCTCTGCTTTAGTGCTTTTTCGTCCTATGGCCAATATACCCATTAAAATAATCTACCTGATACGTTTTTTCGTCCGAAGCAGTTGTTGCAAATTTTGCAACAACTGTTAAGTGTTACGGGGGCTGATCTACACATTTCATAAAT
>JAFDJF010000401.1 GCA_019307645.1 Deltaproteobacteria bacterium | reverse complement strand
TCTTTGTCATGCCCGAAAAAATTATCCTCGGAATATCAACTATATGCCTGTGGTAATTTTTTCGGGCATTCCTCGATTTTGGAAAAAATTGCTATTCTCGGACAGCCTCCTAGGTAAAAGTTGTTAAAACGGCTCGACAGGGTCGTTTTTTAAAATGACCGGTTTTATGCAAAATTCCACTGAAGTTCTCATCTCCGCCCGGCACGGGGTCGCCGGCTTTTTTTCTTGACAGAAACCTTCAAAACGGATAAAAAACAGTTGGCATAACAAGCGATCGTTCACATTAATCTGGATTTCTTTAACCCATTGATAACACTAAAATTAGTTACGCCAGATTAACTGTGCAGGCATGCTTTGATTGTATTTGAATCGTTTTTTGATACCCAAGCAATAAGGAGGAGCAAGTGGTTGGTCTAATATCTTACGGAGCATACATACCCAGGTGGAGAATGGACCTTGGGTTGGTAGGTGCACGGGGCGAAAGGTCAATTACCGGCCCGGATGAAGACAGTGTAACCATGGCGGTTTCTGCTGTTTTACAGTGTCTCAAGGGTGTGGACCGAAGCAAGGTGGATGGACTGTTTTTCGCTTCCACGTCATCGCCCTATACAGAGAAACAGATGTCATCACTGGTTGCCAAGGCGGCTGATTTACGTGAAGACATCATGACTGCCGACTTTGGCAGCAGTACCAAAGGCGGGACAACCGCCCTCAGGCTGGCAGCTGATGCGGTTAAGGCCGGTTCTGCAAAACAGATTATCGTGGTCGCCTCTGACTGCAGACTTGGTGAACCGGGCTCGGAACATGAGCGGAACGGCGGCGCCGGCGCTGCTGCGGTTTTGATTGGCGCTGATGATGTTGCCGCCAGTGTGGAATCCAGCGTATCCGTAGCAAATGAGATCTTTGATGTCTGGCAGCGAAAAGGCGATTCCTATATCAACTCATGGGAATCCCGTTTTGATTTGGCTTTCGGGTACAGCAAGTCAATGAGAGAGGCTGTCGGTGGGCTCATGAAAAAGGATGAAATGGCTGCAAAGGATTTTGCCAAGGCCGTTTTTTACTGCCCTGACGCACGTACGCCCATAGGTCTGGCAAAGGGTCTGGGCTTTGACCCCATGAAACAGGTTCAGGATCCTTTTATGGGCTCTTTGGGAAATACCGGGGCTGCATCTCCGCTGCTGCTGCTGGTGGCAGCCCTCGAAGATGCCAATGCCGGCGATGATATCCTTCTGGCAGGCTATGGGAACGGCAGTGATGCCATGCGTCTTAAGGTGAACAAAGGGATAGATAGCAACGGCCGGGTAAGCGTAAAGACCCAGCTGGAATCAAAGCTGATGCTGCCCGACTATTTTACCTATCTTAAATGGAACGGCCTGGTGAACCTGAAGGACGCCAAGATGCCTTATGTGCTGACTTACGCATCTGCGCCGCCCACTTACAGAGAAAGGGAAAGGCTGTATGCGTTGCACGGCAGCAAGTGTAAAAAATGCGGGTCCATTGAATTCCCACCGCAGCGGATCTGCGCAAAGTGTCATGCAAAGGATGAATCCGAACCGGTTGCCCTTTCAGACAAAAAAGGCAAGGTTTTTACCTCTATGAAAGATCCCCTGACCGGCCAGATGGAAGGGCTTGTCAACTTTGACGGTGGAGGAAGGATATACTGCAATATGGCGGACTGTACTATGAAAACCGTACAGATTGATACCCCGGTGGAGATGAGCTTTAGAAGACTGGTCCTGGTGCCGTGGGATACCATGATCAGTTATACATGGAAAGCTGTTCCACTGCGTGAGAACGGTTGAGGAGGGATGTTATGGGATTCAGCAATGAAGTAGCAGTTATCGGAATGGGATGCACCAAATTCGGTGAACTCTGGGATAAAGATGTAAAAGATCTGGTTGTGGATGCCTGTTATGAGGCCTTTGAAGATGCAGGAATCGAGTCCAAGGACTTGGACGCGGCCTGGTGGTCAACCATGTATTCCGGTGAAATGGGAAGGTCGCTGGCATATCCGCTGAAGCTGGATTATATACCGGTTACAAGAGTGGAAAATCGTTGCTCAGGCGGCCAGGACGCCTTTATCAATGCCGCCTTTTCCGTCGCAGCAGGCGTATATGATACGGTTCTGGTTTGTGGGGCGGAAAAGTTGAAAGACTCAGGCATTGCAGCTGCCGGGATAGACCCCACAATACCTTATACTCACCGAGGCGATGTCATGTTTGTGCCTCCCGGGGCCTTTGCCCAGATCGCTCAAAGATACTTTCATCATTATGGCATTGATCCGAAAGAGGGGAAAGAAACCCTGGCAAAGATTGCGGTAAAAAACCATTACAATGGGAGTCTCACACCAAAGGCACAGTACCAGAAAGTGATCACGGAGGAACAGGTTTTGAAGGCGCCCATGATCGCCCCGCCCCTGGGCCTCTTTGACTGCTGTGGTGTGAGTGACGGAGGGGCTGCCGCAATTATAACGACAACTGAAAAAGCCAGGAAAATGAAAAAAGACTTTGTCACGATCAAAGGCTTTGGGTTCAGCATCGGTCAATATCAGGCCATGCTTCAGGATGACTGGTCTTTTGTCCATTTTGAAGAAAACGTTCGTGCAGCCAAAATGGCATACAAAATGGCCGGGGTCACGGATCCCAGAAAAGAAATCGACGTGGCCATCGTCCATGACTGTTTTACCATCACGGAGCTCATCATTTATGAAGATCTCGGTTTCAGTGAGCGCGGCAAGGCAACGGAAGATGTCCATAAAGACACTTTTTCGCTTACGGGTGAAGTGCCTGTGAATACGGACGGTGGGCTCAAGTGCTTTGGCCATCCGGTGGGCGCCAGCGGCATCCGGATGCTTTACGAGGTCTATAACCAGCTCATGGGAAGAGCGGAGAAAAGGCAGTTGGACAATCCCAAGCTCGGACTGGCACACGGTGTCGGCGGTACGCCCATTGATTCCAGCACGGGCGCTGTGGTTATTCTGGGAAAACCCGACTAAAATTTGTTTTTTTAACTGAGCGGCCAGCAGAATTTCCCGGCAAATCATGCGGGAATTTACTGCTGACCGCTTATTCGCTTTTTAAGAAGAACAGTTTTTTGGCAAAAAGCGGAGCTGCCCGTTTCCGGTTTCAGGAAAAAAGGCGCTATTTTCTCAACCCTAACGTTGCATAAAACTTCGAACAAAAACGTGTTAGAGTGCGTGAAATGTGTGTGTAGTCATGATTTTCTGGAGTGTAGTTCACACTACATGAGGTTCAGAAAAGCATGACTACACGCGCAGTTCATGCACTATAGCGCGAGTGAAACGGTTTTTGTCGACAGGATTTATGCAACGTTAGGGTAAATGCTCCGCCATAAGTCATGCAAATCAATTTGGGAGATTATATATGAGTATTAAAAACAAACTTATTGATCTACTCGGAAGTAATCGGGTATCGGACTCGCCTGAAACCCTTGATGCCTATCGAACAGACTACAGTCTTTCCTCCCCGGGGACGGCCTTGTGTGTAGTCTGTCCCAATGACAACAAGGAAATCGTGTCCATTGTGACCCTTGCCAATGAGAGCGGAACGCCGATCACCCCTGTGAGTTCGAGGGTCCATTTTACCGGCGCAGCCCTTCCCAAGCAGGGCGGCATCGTCGTTGACATGAAGAATATGAACAAGATCTGGAACCTGGACGAACGAAACAGGAAGATCACTGTGGAGCCCGGTGTGACCTGGAACCAGCTTTATCCGGTGCTTGCAGAGAAAAACCTGATGGTCTGCCCGCCCATGCTGCCCCACGGCGAACAGTCGGTTATTACCACGTTTCTGGAAAGATCCCCTCTGGTTATCCCCCTGTATGAGTATGCCGACCCCATGTTGTCCATGGAGGTTGTCTGGCCCAACGGGACCCTGTTCAGGACCGGGTCTGCCAGTGCACCCACCTTCCCGAAGTCTTTTGCTGAAGGCGTCAACCCGGAAGGTCCGGGCGTGATGGATTTCTACCGCCTGCTCCAGGGCGCACAGGGAACCATGGGAATCGTCACATGGGCCATTATCAAGACAGAGTATCTCTCACCTATGAACAAATTCTTCTTCTTTCCATTTAACAACCTGGAAGATGCCGTCAAACCCACCTATATGCTTTTGCGTAGAAAAATCGGTTATGACTGCTTCTTGATGAACAAGCTGGACATGGCCCTGGTCTGTGCGGAAGACTATCCCAATGATTTTGATGTCCTCATGAAGGAACTGCCCGAGTGGACCCTGGTACTGGCTTTGAGGGCTCCCCGGCGCAGACCGGAAGAAAGAATCCAATATGAAGAAAATGCCATAAACGATATCTGCAAGAAGTTTAACGGCATTCAGTACCTGAATTCCCTGCCCGGAAGCGGTCATGCAGCCATCAGGCTGACTGAGATTCTGCGGCAGCCCTGGACTGATGAAGGCCCTTACTGGAAGCACAGACTGACCGGAAACAGCCAGGATCTGATATTCATTACTAAACTCAGCAAGGTTCCCGAGTTTACCGAGATCATGACAAAGGTGGCTGTGGAGCAGGACTTCCCGGTCATCAATATCGGAACCTATTTGCAGCCCATTGAAGGCGCCCGTGCATGCCATGTTGAATTCAACATGTTCTATGATCCCAATGACGAAGGTGAAAAAGCAAAAGTCCGGAGTCTCCACGATGCGGCTGCCAAGGCCATGCTGGCTCAGGGGGCGCTGTTCACAAGACCCTACGGATCTTTATCGGATATGGTTTATGAAAGAGCCGCAAGTTATACCGCGACACTCAAGAGGGTGAAAAATATTTTTGATGAAAACAACATCATGAACCCGGGTAACCTGTGTTTCTAAACTTTTCCGCGTCCCTAAAGAGTCATTTATAGGAGGAATTCTGTTATGAAGGATAATTACGATATTAACAACTACACCTATGACATGGACCGTTGTATTGGTTGTAAAGGCTGTGTTTGGGTGGACCACGTGTATATGTCCGGCGTAAGATACGGGGTCAAGTGTCCCAGTAATGCCTATAAACTGTTTGACGGTTACGCACCCATGGGAAGGCTGAAAATAGGCAAGGCCCTTTTGGAAGGGGCTATCGATTACACACCCGAGTACCTGGACATTATGTATATGTGCCAGCAGTGCGGCGCCTGTGACGCGGGCTGCAAAAGGAATCTGGATCTCGAGCCTTTTACAGTCCTGGAATCCCTGCGGGTCAAGGCGGTTAAAGACGGCCAGGGTCCCATGCCGGCGCACAAGACAGTGGCGCAGAACATTGCGGACAAGGGAAACCGATACGGTGCAGCAGAAGACAGACTGGGCTGGATCACCGATGATATCAGCGTCGGTGACAAGGCCGACATGGTCTACTTTCCGGGTTGTTCCGCATCTTATGTGGAAAAAGGCATTGCCCAGGCAACCGGCAAGATCCTCAACAAGGCCGGCATTAATTTTATGACAATGGGCGATAAGGACAGCTGCTGCGGGCATCCGGTGGCCACCTGTGGCATGCTGGATGAAGCCAAAGCCATTGCCCGGAAAAACATTGATAACCTGAAGGCAACCGGCGCCAAGACCCTCGTGACCAGCTGTGCCGAGTGCTACAACACCTGGAAGGTGATTTATCCCAAGATGCTTTCCAAGAATTATTCCGACATGGGATATGAAGTGGTCCATCTGGTGGAATTGATTTCCAAGCTTGTAAATGAAGGAAAATTTGAGCTCAGCAAGCCCATGAATATGAGAGCCACCTACCATGATCCCTGCAGGCTGGCCCGCCAGGGTGAGCCATGGGTGGAATGGGAAGGGACCCGCGGCAAGTACGGTATCCTGGAACCTAAAAAGGAATACCGAAGAGGAACCTTTGGTGTTTACCAGCAGCCAAGAGATATCCTGAATAAGATCTCCGGGCTGGATGTGGTTGAAATGCCCAGAATGAAAGAAAATGCCTTCTGTTGCGGCGCCGGCGGCGGCGTAATGGATGCGTATCCCGACTTTGCCAAGTGGGCTGCCAAAGAAAGGCTTACCGAAGTGCAGTCGGTTGCTGCCGAGGCAGTGATTTCCGCATGCCCCTACTGCAAGAAAATATTCAACGAAGCATCGAAAGAAAACAACATGAACATAAAGGTCTATGATATCACAGAGATCATTCTGGCCTGCATGTAGGAGATTTTGAAAAGGAGGTTGTCAATGGGCATACCACAGGAAGCATATAAAGCAATTGAAGACATTGTTGGTTCACAATATGTCACCGATGATCAGGTGATCGCTCAGGCCTATGTGGGGCGACTCGGACACGGAAAGGACACGGGCATTGATCTGGATATGAATGTTCCGCCTGCCGTCATCGTGCTGCCAAGAAGCACCAAAGAAGTGCAAGGCATCTTAAAGATTGCGCACCGGTATAAAATCAACTATGTCCCGGCCAGTTCTTTCTGGATCTCCCACTGCGCACCCAAAAAGCCGGACAGCATACTGCTTGACCTCAAGCGCATGAACGATCTGGAGATAGACGAAGAAAACATGTGCGCCATCTGCGGACCCGGGGTTATCTTTTCTCAGTTGCAGGAAGAGGCCATCAAAAGAGGCCTGTATACCACCACACCCGGTGGCGGTTCCCAGGTTTCCGTAGTGGCCAATCATATTAACTGGGGTCTTTCCCCTCTTAATTATCGAAATGGCGTTCCCGGTCGCAGGCTCCTGTCTGCCGAATGGGTCCTGCCTGACGGAGAGCTTTTAAAAACCGGTTCCCTGAGTATGCAGGACGACCCCTTCTGGGGTGAAGGTCCGGGTCCTGATCTGAGAGGCCTCTTGAGGGGCTGGATAGGCTGGTTCGGCGCCATGGGCGTTGTTACAAAACTGGCGGTTAAACTGCTGCCGTTCCATGATGAGGGGCTTACGCCTGTGGGTATTACGCCCCACACCACGCTGCAGTTTCCGGAAAAGAAGCGAATCCGCTGGTACAACTGGTCCCTGACCA
>JAFDJF010000400.1 GCA_019307645.1 Deltaproteobacteria bacterium | reverse complement strand
CCGGCGCTATCGTTACTTGTTACTTTCTTCCAGCTGTGCCGGCGTTACAATGGGGCCATATTTCTCCCGAAGAACAAGAAGTTCTTTTTTCTGCTCATCATAGATTTCAAAAAGCCTGTCAGGCACATTTTCATCTTTCTGATAGGCCTCTGTCTGAAGATCAATACGCCTGAGGATATTGTCGATGTAGAGAGAAAACTGCCTGTTATACAGTCCCATGTCATAGCCTTTGTCAATAAGGCTCTTGAACAGTTCTTTAAGGTCCTCGTATTTCGGAATAAACCCGATGGGCGTTTCAATGGCCTCCACATCGTTGTGGACACGCCTTTCAAGCCAACTCATCCACACGTGGACATCCTTTTTCTCGCCCAGCAGGTTGTCCCCTTCACCGCCCCGCGCACCATGGGTGAGGAAATAGTTGAGCCCTGCCAGGATCGGACGGTGTTCCTTCTTAATCTTGTCGCTGTTAAAGAATTCAAACTGAGCGTGCATGTAATCGCCAAGACCACCGGGGATAAAGGGCTGATTGGCCCACGGCTGACGCTTGACTCCGGTGGCGCCCACTTCTGTTGCAGTGGCCCGGGAAACAAGTGAGGCGCCGAGCACGACACCGTGATCCTGATTCTTTGCAACCCATACCGGGGGCATGGTGTCACCGTCCCGACCGCTGTATGTAAACACCTTTGTAATCACACCGGCCGGGTCTTCTATTTTATTGCTGTAGTTGTCCAGCACACGGCAACTGAGGGTAAAACGGGCGTTTGGGTGGGATAGGGGTACGGGTTTGCCATCTTTGTCTGTTTTTCCCTTTTCCCATTCACCCTGAAAGCTGAATCCCTTCTTCGGAGGCTCTTCTCCATAACCTTCCCAGTGGGGCGTTTTGTTTTCATCGATCAGAAGATTGGAAAAGATGATCTCCGCATTTTCATTGCGAAAAAGCTTGAGCATCTCGGGGTCATCTTCCCAGTTCACGTCTCTGATGATGCCGAAAATGCCATTTTCAGGATTGACGCTCCTGATGGAACCGTCCTCGGCTATCCAGATCTGGGCCAGATCATCACTGATAAATTCGTGGCCGGTCATAGCGGTCGTGGTCTTGCCGCATCCGCTGGGAGCAGCGCCGGCGAAAAAGGTAATGCGGCCGCCGTGCCCCTGGACGCCCGTGATGAACATGTGTTCGGAAATCTCTTTCCCGCGTCTGTAGTATGTTGCCCTGTCTACGGCAAACCGGTGGTTCCCCTTCTTGAGCAGCAGCGTATTTCCGGCATAGGTACAGAACATACTGAAAGTGGTCTGGTGGGCCCTGTCCATAAAGACGCGGGCGTTTGGCAGATCCTCGGGACGGTTCGGGCCTTCACTGTGGACATTGGCGAAGAAAAGGCCGACCCTTTCCACCTCGGAATCAAAAGCGCTGAAACAGTTCCGGTACAGCAATTCCGCACTGTGGCAGACATACGTCGAGGTGGTTGCCTCTATAGCCGGAATGCTTGCTTCAGCCCCCACCGGGCCGCGGGAATAAAATCCGACAACCAAAATCATGCCCTTCATGATACCGGTCATATGGTCCTTAACGTATTTGAGGGCGTCTTCTCTGCTGATCCTTTGAGCCAGTGCACTTACGCGCTCATCATCATTTGTAATATAAAAAGTACGGTCAATGATACGCGCCTGTTCCTCTGCTAGATCGTAGTGAATCGTATGGCCCTTGATGGCAAGGGTTGACTCTTCCTTCTTTTTTAATGAAAGATCGATAATGAACTGTTTGTCTTCAGGCGAACCCGTATTGACAAACACACTGTCAGGCCGGCCCATGACAATGGCATTGGCTATCTTCAGCCGTGCGTCTTCATTTTTGATCTTCTGGATTTTTTCGAAATTGACATCATCCATTGAGTCTCTAAATATTTTCTCCGCCTCTTCAGCACGCTTCAGTCCGCCGAGATGGCTGAGGATATCTATACCCTTTTTCAGTTCAAACATTCATGCGCTCCTTTAATTAACAGCTTACCATGCAAAATCTCGTCCTGTTCCATAAACAGCCGAAACTACTCCTCCTGAATATCAAGTTTTGATATCAGGCGTGACAAATAGGTCCTTTGAATATCCATCTTTTTCGCGGCTTTTGTTCTGTTGCCGCCGGTGTGCCTGAGATTCGCAATAATGAATTCTTTTTTAAATCTGTTAATTGCCTCATTGAGGGTTAAACCCACCTCCAGGCCTTTGTAGGCTGTCCTTGGGCTGAATATGGGCAGGTCTTCAGGACGGATTTCTTTATTGTTACCCATGACCACAGCCCGTTCCAGGGCATTTCTCAGTTCCCTGATATTTCCGGGCCAATCATACTTGAGCATGTTGTCCATGCATCTTTCTGTAATCGTTAAGTCCGCCCCCCCCCTTTCCTTTTTGAAAACAGTCAGAAAGTATTCTACAAGCAGGGGGAGATCTTCCCTTCTTTCCCTCAGGGAAGGCATCCGAATCTGGACGACATTCATGCGGTAATAAAGGTCTTCCCGAAATCTTCCTTCGTTGACCTCCTTCTGTATATCCAGATTGGTGGCACAAATGACCCTCACGTCAACAGAGACCGGAAGATTGCCGCCCACTCGGTAGAAGGCCCCCTCCTGCAGGACCCGAAGCATCTTTGCCTGCATCCCGGCGCTCATTTCTCCGATCTCATCAAGGAACAAAGTGCCTTTGTCTGCCAGCTCAAACTTTCCGATCTTCCGGTTCAATGCTCCGGTATAGGCGCCTTTCTCATGGCCAAACAGTTCATCCTCCATCAGGGTCTCCGGCAACGCTGCACAATTCAGCCCGATCATAAGATTATCCCTCCTTGGGCCGGCCTGATGAATCAATCTGGCCAGGAGCTCCTTTCCCGTACCGCTCTCCCCCAAAACCAGGGTGCTTGCTTTTGATTTGGCCACTTTAAAGGCCTCGGAAATGACCTTTTTTAGTGCATCGCTTTCGCCGATAATCTGATATTTGCTGCACAGTTCTTCTCTGTAACTCCCATCTTCAGTGTCAAGTTTTCCGTCCTTCCAGGACTTGGCTATGGCAAGGGCTGCCGCTTCTGCATATACGGTCAGGATCTTCAAGTCCTCATCCTGAAAAGGGCGCCCATCCTCTCTGTCAATCACCTCAACAACACCTATGGTTTTCCCGCCCGTCTTCATCGGCACACAGGCCATGGAACTAACATCTAACCCTGTAAATTCACATGGTTCTTTGTCCCAGCGCGGGTCCTTGCCCACATCGGGAACCACAACCGCTTCACCGTTTTCCGCCACATAACCGGCAATCCCTTTTCCCAGGGTGATTTCTCGCTTCTTGGGGTCATGCTTTATCCGGCCTGTTGCTGCCTTGACATAGAGCCTTTTTGCATCATTGTCCACCAGCATTAAAGACACGGTTCTGGTGCGCATCATCTGGATTACCGTCCCCATAATGAGGTCCAGATGCTGGTCCAGGTCATGGACAGATGAGACCCACGAGGAAATTTCCTTAAAACGATCTGTTGAGTTATCAGAATTTGAAGGTTTCATGGTCATGTTATGTTCGAATAAACTGTGGGGTGTCAAGTGATTATAACCGTTGAACCTTGAACCCTGAACCTTAAACCAATCACTTTAGGTTATAAATATATTCTTTATGTTGGTTCTTGTCAATTCCATTGAAAATATAATAAAATAGCCTCTGACAGGGTAACTTCTCAGTAAAGATCCGGGTCCTGTCGAAGATCCCGCTATTCGGGGA
>JAFDJF010000399.1 GCA_019307645.1 Deltaproteobacteria bacterium | reverse complement strand
AAATAGTGCCCGAACGAAAACTGTCTTTTTCGTCAATCTCTGCGTCAGAAAAAAATTTTAATCCTCAAAATATTACATATATTCCTGCGGTTAAAATTTTGATCTTCCTTGACCATGACGAAAAATCCTAGTTTTCGTTCAGACACTAAATACCTTTAGCCTAAATGTCTTCAGTCTAAACACCTCCAGCCTGACTACGTGAGTAGTTACTAATTGAGTTTTCGATACCCACGTCCCTGCAGGTCCCTGATGGCCTGAAAAAGCAAGATACCCGTCAAATAGTACCACACAGTCCCCGTGTGTTGAAAGGATGGAACCCGGCTCTCTATGATTTCATATTATAGGAGCCAATTTCAAAATGTTCAAGTAACTGGTTGTTAGGTTCACGGCTGCAGAATCTGTGCCAAACGGTGTGCCAGGCATGTTTTTGTCACTGAAATTGGAAAAAGCCTGTTTCATTTTTCTTATATTCTGCAAACACCTTGACTTATCTAGCGAAAAGTCAGTATACCAAAATTCTGAGGATAATGCCCGAATCATAAAGAATACGGGGTGGAATCCTGGGGGATTTGCCTGTTTAAACGCCCTGTGATCCATTTCATTTGGGCTCCTGAAAACGAACAATGCCTTTTTACGTATATTTTTTGGACAAAACATGGAAACAAATTTTAATACTACTGACAACAGAACACTTCAGGAAAAAATCAGAAGGGTGGCAGATAAAAAAAACGCCGTCATACTGGCGCATAATTACCAGCCTCCAGAAGTTCAGGATATTGCGGACCTTTGCGGTGATTCCCTGGAACTTTCAATCAGGGCCTCTCAGACCGATGCGGATGTAATTGTCTTCTGCGGTGTTCACTTTATGGCCGAAACAGCCTCTATTCTTTGTCCTGACAAGAAAGTCCTGCTTCCGGTATCAAACGCAGGGTGCCCAATGGCAGACATGATTACAGGGAAATCATTAAAAGAAAAAAAACAGGCGATGCCCAATGCCACGGTGATTAGCTATGTCAACACAACGGCTGAAGTAAAGGCGGAAAGTGACCTGTGCTGTACTTCAGCAAATGTCATCCAGGTAGCCAATTCAGTGGATCCTGCTCACGAGATTTTTATGACTCCTGACAAGAACCTGGCACAGTATACAAAGAAACACACGGACAGAAAAATCAGTTATTGGGATGGATACTGCCCTGTTCACAATAGCCTGACGGTCAAGCAAGTCATGAAGGTTAAAAAAGCCCACCCCGAGGCGACTTTCCTTGCCCATCCTGAATGTCCGCCGGAAATCCTGGAATTGGCTGATGTGATTAAAAGCACATCCGGTATGCTTGCCCATGTGACAGAATCAGACAATAAAGAGTTTATTATCGGTACGGAAACAGGCATCCTTTATCCCATGTCAAAGGCGAATCCTGACAAACTGTTAATCCCGGCGGATCCAAATATGATCTGCGAAGACATGAAGAAGATCGGCCTTGGGGATATCTTAAGGTCTTTGGAAAACATGGAACCTGAAGTGAAAGTCCCGGAAGAAATCAGGATAAGGGCAAAAAACGCAGTGGACCGCATGCTGGCCATCCCGCGGAAGTAAAAGTAAATGAACAATGAGCCAGTTTCAAAACGTTTCAGTCGGGTCATGGTCAAGTCGAAGATCCCGGACTTTGAGCGGGTCACAGATCCCGGACTTTGAGCGGGGGGGCGGGCGAGCCCTTAATAGGATTAAAGATGCAAATGGAAGCAGCCACCCACAAAGACGCTGAAATAGAAGAACAACCCAAAGCAGTCAAGAGCAACCTGGAATACCTGAGGAAGCTCTTTATCATGCCCGACTCACCGGACAAGTTTATCGAGTTCGGACATGACCTCCTTGAAATGCTTCATGATTTTTTCCAGGAAAAAGGGGGAATCCACAGCGCTATCACCCTGCCTGAACTCAGTAAAATATTTGACCAGACGGCTGTCCCGGACAACCCAAAGCTTATCAAGGATGTACTCGCGGAGATAAAAAACAAAATCGTGAAGCACTCGGTCAAGGTTGGTAATCCTTATTATATCGGCCACATGACCAGTGCCATCCCTTATTTCATGATCCTGCTTGAGATGATCATAGCCGCCCTCAACCAGAACCAGGTCAAGATCGAGACTGCCAAGGCCTCAAGTTTTGTGGAAAGGGAACTGATGGCATGGCTTCACCGCCTGGTTTTCAAAAAAAACGACAGCTACTACGAAAAGAGTATCCAGAATCATCGCGTGGCCCTGGGCAATGTCACTTCAGACGGAACCCTTGCAAATTTGACCGCCCTCCTGGTGGCCAGGGAAAAGGCATTCCCTCCTGAAGGGGATTTTCCCGGTCTTCGTGTGGCGGGTGTGGAACGTGCCATGCGGTATTACGGATATTCGAGAGGTGTGGTGATCGTATCCAAGAGAGGGCACTATTCTATTACAAAAGCGGCCAATCTGCTCGGCATCGGCGAAGAAAATGTCATAAATATCTCCGTGGACAGCAACAACTGCATGGACATAAAAAAGCTCCGCCAAAGGGTAAAAACCCTGCAGGATGATGAGGGCGAGGGTAAGACAAAAATAATCTCAATCATAGGGATTGCCGGGACTACAGAAACCGGTACGGTAGACAACCTTTGGGAGATGGGGAATATCGCGCGTGAAGCAGGCGCTCATTTCCATGTGGATGCCTGCTGGGGGGGATCTGCCATCCTGGTAGATGAGTATCGGTCTCTGTTCAAAGGCATCGAAAAGGCCGACTCTGTCACCATTGATGCGCATAAATTGCTCTACTGTCCAATGACAATGGGTATTGTCCTTTTTCGGGATGAAAAAGACTTACGTTATATTCTGCATTCTTCTCAATATGTAATTCGCAGAAATTCGGTGGATACGGGCAGGTTCACCATTGAAGGTTCCCGCCCATTCGCCTGCCTCAAGCCATGGGCCTCGCTTAAAATTATTGGCCGGGAGGGTTATGGCCTTCTCTTTAAGCAGGCCAAAAAATCGACCGATAATCTGAAAAGTCTCCTGGATCACAGCGGTAATTTTGAAACACTGAATACTCCCCAACTCTTTATTCTCATCTACCGCTTCATCCCCGAAATCGCGAGAAAACAGCTTCTTGAATGGAAGAAAGACAAATCACGGTTGAAAAACAGAGAAAATATCAAAGAGATCGAACGAAAGGAAAGGAAGATCAATAACCTGATTAATGGGCTTAACATCAAGTTACATAAAGCACTCAGGAGGGATGACAGCACATTTGTTTCCCGAACGACTATGGAATCAACCATCTACCGTCCACAGAATATCGTGGTCCTGAGGGCGGTTCTCATCAATCCGCTGACCAACAAGCAGATCCTTGAGGAAATTGTTGCGACACAAAATCATATCGGGATGCAGATCTGGAAGGAATTTGAGCCGGCGTAACAGAAATTTAAAAAAGGCGCGGGCTAAGGGTTCGCGCAAAAATGGGAAGTTATTTTTGTGCGAGCCCTAAGTGCTGCCCGGTACAATTACAATATCCACCCTGCGGTTCAATCGTCGGTTTTCAGATGAATCATTCGGGACATTTGGATGGTATTCACCATAACCTGCTGCAGAAAGCCTTTCTGGTTCGATATCGCTTTTTTCCAATAACAACCGCAACACAGCCAATGCGCGAGCCGATGAAAGCTCCCAGTTGGAGGGGAATTGCCGACTGCGGATTGGAACGTCGTCCGTATGCCCTTCTACCTGGATGTTG
>JAFDJF010000398.1 GCA_019307645.1 Deltaproteobacteria bacterium | reverse complement strand
TTTTTGGGGGACCACATAGCGGATGGGTGGGTTCACAGAAATCCGTGTGCTCTGAAACTCCCTCCTACCATTGGATTCCAGTTTTCTAAATATACTACGGGCAACCAGCCTACCTTCAAGGGCGCACAGGTCGTGCATGTCCGCACCCCGCAAAAGATTACCGGCTGCAAAGATGTTTGGTACTGAGGTCATGAGATTCATATCCACGACGGGACCGAGTGTGGCCTTATCCTGTTCGATTTGAGTATTCTCGATCAACATGGAGTCGGGCCTGAATCTACCGGTAAGAAGGACGGTATCACATTCAACCCTCCATTGCTTTTCCTCTTTTTTACTTATAAGATCGACGGCTTCCACTCGTCTGTGCCCCTGAATGGACAAAATGGATGTCTCTTTGTAGATTGGAAAATTAAAAATTCCGCTCATGACCCTTGCCGGGTGAAGATAGGTCTGGAGTTCGGGATCCTTTTCCACCAACCCGACAATGGACATGCCGGCCCGTTTGAGCGTTAGTACACTGGAAAGGGCCACATGCTCGCTGCCCACAATGAGGGCTTTCCGACCCGGTTTCAGTTGTCTTTGGTTGACCAGTTGTTGAAGCTGCCCTGTGGTGAATATACCGGCAGGGCGAGCACCGGGGATCTTTCTCGCGGAGCGCGGGCTCTCGAAACAACCCGTGGCCAGAACGACGAATCGGCATTGATACTCATTCAACCCGGATGAGGACAGGACTTGTATGCTATGTGGTGTTCCCGAACCTCCGGGAGTGATTTCAAGGACCTTCGCCCCGGTATGTATCTCAATGCCTGTTTTACGAATCAAGCTGTTCAATTTTCGGGCATAGGCGGGGCCGGTTTGAAGACGTCCCTGATCTCTCATTCCGAAGAAGAGGTGACAGCTGCGGGGCATGCCTCCCAAATCCGGGTCACATTCGAAAAGCCGAATCTTTAGGCTTGAGGATCTCGAAAGCTCGAGACAGGCCGATATTCCGGCAGGGCCCCCTCCTATAACGGCCACATCTACATGATTAGAGTGATTCATTCTATTAGAAGTCATCATTATCGGGGATCAGAATATTCGATCCCGGCCCCTTTTTTGTTATGCTTTTCAGAGGCTGCTTCAACTCCCTGGCCAGGATTTCCGTCACTTTCATACAACAATAATTCCCCTGGCACTTTCCCATTCCTGCTCTTGTGCGGAATTTGACACCGTCTAGCGTGGCGGCACCTCGCTTGATGGCATCGCCAATCTCTCCTTCGGTTACTTTTTCACAGCGACAAACGATCCGGCCATAACGTGGGTCTTCTTCCGTGAGCACTCTAATCTGATCTAATGATGCATTACGGAGACAGGGTTTCTTTACTCTGCGAGAATTGAAATCGACCTTCCTTTGGACGGACACTCCGCAATCCCTTAATATCTTAACCACCCGTCTCCCAATCACGGGTGAACAGGTGAGCGCCGGAGCAGGTAGGGCTACGTTGATAAATGCCTTGTTTTTTTTGGAAGCCTCGATGATGAAATCATTTCTATTAATTCTTGCACCCTTGCCGGAATAAGAGGCGATGATAGATTTCTCATAATCCACACCCGGTAATAGAGACCTTGCGCTCACGATAATGCGTTCGAAAGTATCTCTTTCAACATTACAGTCATCAATCCCATGTGCCGGTACGGGAATGGGCGTGTATATCAGAATATTTCCTCCATAAGTGGGCATCACCAGTTTAAAACTTGTATATTTTTGTAAATCTGCAAAGCCGGTTATGATATGGCTGACGATATCGCCCAAAGAACTATCCAGAATAATACAGGTACTTTTCGTGGCATAGGAGATCTCAAAATCGTCAGCTCCCACCATTTGGGCGACCTTTTGTGCATAGAGCCCGGAGGCATTCACTATATAGGATGTCTGAATTTCACCTTGATCGGTATCAACAGTGAATTGTTCATTTTCAGCGACAATCCCAACGACCTTTGTGTTCAGTATCATCCGGACTCCGTTGTCCCGTGCATTCTCAAACAGGGCATGAACAAGGTCGAAAGGATTAAAGAGACCGGCGCTTGGCATGTATAGGGCGGCAACAGCATTGGGATTTGCACGAGGCTCTAAACGCTTTATCTCGTCCCTACCGATAATTTCAAGGTCCGGAACTTTGATCTGTTCACCCTGTTTTTTTATTATTTTAAGGACATTTAGCTCATCATTGTTAAAGGCCAGAGCCAGTTCTCCGGTTCTTTTGAATTCAACGTCGAGATCATCAATGAACTGATTCATGATTCCATTGGCCTCGGCAATCATTTCCTGAGCCAGTGTGCCAGGTGCCCATCTGGCACCGGGATGGCAGATGGCATAGCTTGCCTTGCTTTGTCCCCAACCCACATCGGCCTCTTTTTCAGCGAGAACCACATCTAACTGATATTTAGATAGCTCGCGGGCAATGGCGGTGCCGGCCACGCCTCCACCTATAATCAGAATATCCGTTTTCATAGGCATAAGAAGGATCTATCCATTTCTTCATATCTGAGTAAAACAACAGCAAGAGAGCTTAATATTGTATGGCGATTCAAGGAAGGAGTTGACGGTGCAATCTTAAGAAAAAAGACACGTTTTGAGGGCAGGAAAATCAAATTTCTTCTAACGGAGTTGTGCAATAACGCGAATCTCCACCCGTGCGCCCGGTACGGCTAATTCGCTGATACCGATAGCCGTCCATGCTGGCCAGGGTTCGCTTAATACTCCGTCCCGGGCTTTCATGAAAGCCTGTATATTCTTACCTAAATTGACGTGATAGCTGGTATACTCAATGATGTCTTCGAAACCAAGGCCGGCTTCTTTCAGCACTTCCCCGACGGACTGCCACGCATTTCTAAATTCATCTTCCGCGCTTTCGGGCACAGAGTGGTCCGGGTTGGTCCCGATCTGGCCGGAGCACACGAGAAGACCGCCACTTTTTACAGCCTGTGAAAAATGAAAATTGTTATAAGCCGATTTTCCCGATTCATGCACTACTGTGTCAATGCTCATTTTGGTTCTCCCTTATTGAATTGAAGGCTTAGGGTAAGGTTCACGACGTCAATGTTCTTGACCATCTTATTCCGGAGCCTGGTGCAATCTATATCATGGATCGTGCCTATTTGGATTATAAGCGGCTGTCCCAGATGCACCAAAGCTCAGCCGTATTCGTAACTCGTTCGAAAACTAATACGGGGCTTCACCGGATATATTCACACAAAGTCGATAAAACAACTGGTGTCAGATGCGATCAAACAGTTGTACCAACAGGTTTTTACAGTAAAAAAGACTATCCGGAAAAGCTGCGTCGTATAAAATATTTCGATGCCGAGAAAGGCAGATCATTCGTATTCCTTACAAATCAATTTACGCTTCCGGCGTTAACGATCACCGAATTGTATCGTTACCGGTGGCGAATAGAAGTATTTTTCAAATGGATAAAGCAACATTTGAGAATCAAAAAGTTCTTTGGCACATCGGAAAATGCTGTTAAAACTCAAATATGGGTTGCCATCTCAACGTATGTTCTGGTTGCAATAATGAAAAAACGGCTAAAAATCGATCTGACTCTCTACACTATTTTACAGATTTTAAGTATATCACTTTTTGAGAAAAAGCCCATTTATCAGGTGTTGACGGACAATGATTACACAAATAAAATTACTAGTGGACATATCCAGCTGAAATTATTCGATAGTTAACCGGACACTACTGATATGACATAAAACTTAAATTATAAG
>JAFDJF010000397.1 GCA_019307645.1 Deltaproteobacteria bacterium | reverse complement strand
CGGATTCGGCACCTTTTCCGGTAAGGTGGAACTGGTCCCGAGTCTGCTGAAGAAGCTTGGGTATGATCCGCTGGCAGGGTATCAGGAACCTCCCTGGAGCCCGGTAGCAACGCCCGATATGGCCAAGGATTATCCTCTGATTCTCATCAGCGGCGGAAGGGTTCGGGAATTTCACCATTCCTCCCACAGGCACCTTGCCAAGATAAGAAAACGCTACCCGGATCCGGTAGTGCAGGTCAATCCCGAGACCGCCGCAGAGCAGGGCATTGGTGACGGGGACTGGGCGTGGATTGAGACACCGCTTGGAAGAGTCAAACAGAAGGTGCGGTTGTTGGAGGGAATGCCTGCCAGTGTGGTTCATGCGGATGGTTACTGGTGGTTCCCGGAGAAGGCGGAAGCGGAACCGAGCCTCTTCGGGGTATGGGAATCGAACATCGACGCTATTGTTCCGGACGATCCTGAAGTGTGCGACTATGCCGGAAATAACTATTTCCGGGGACTTCTATGCAAGGTTTACAAGGCTGAGTGACGGTGTCATTACCAAGGCACACTGGAGCACAATATTAACCCGGAAAAAGAGGAAAAAATAAGAAATGAACTCTGTGTTCCCTGTGAGCTCTGTAAGAGATAAAAATAGAATCTCTAAAATGAAAGCCCTAATACTGCTCATTACATTGCAAATCATCCTGTTTGTACTCCCTTCCGCATATGCCGATCAGGGGAGCTTACAGGCAAGCAGGCAGAATATCATTTTCATTTTTACGGATGACCTGGGTTATGGTGACATTGAATCATTTGGGGCAGCCAAAATCAAAACCCCCAGTATTGATCGAATGGGCAGAGACGGGATGAAGTTTGCGGAGTTTTATTCTGCCTCCCCGGTCTGTTCTCCATCCAGAGCCGGGCTTTTGACCGGTCGTTATCCCATCCGGATGGGTATTCGGATGGGTATTAATTTTGTCTTTTTCCCTGAAAGTTACGGCGGTCTTCCGCCCGGCGAGGTAACCATTGCCGAAGTACTGCGGGACGCAGGGTATACGACCGGCATTGTGGGGAAATGGCATCTGGGGCACCGGGAAAAGTATCTGCCGCTTCAACAGGGGTTTGATGAATTCTTTGGTGTGCCATACAGCAATGGTATGGGAGGATTTTATTACATCAGGGGGAATGACGTCATATATGAAAATATTGATCAGAGATTTCTAACCCGGACATTCACCAGGGAATCCATAGCGTTCATTGAAAAACATTCGAAAGACAAAAAACCATTTTTTCTTTATTTGGCCCACTCCATGCCCCATGTCCCGCTTTATGTTTCACCTGATTTCGAAGGAAAATCCAAAGGCGGACTTTATGGTGACGTCATTGAGGAGCTTGACTGGAGTGTGGGACAGATTCTTGACAAGATAAAGGCGCTTGGAATTGAGGAAAAGACCCTCGTCATTTTCAGTAGCGATAACGGTCCATGGCTTTTCATGGGAAGCCATGGTGGATCTGCCGGGATTTTGAGGGACGGGAAAGCAACAACTTTTGAAGGCGGGATGCGGGTGCCGACGCTCGCCTGCTGGAAAGGGAAAATCAAGCCTGGATCAATCGTAGATGATCTGGCTACCATGATGGACTGGTTCCCAACCTTCACGACACTTTCCGGAGGGAAATTGCCGGCCGGTGTACAGATTGATGGAAAGGATATCACACAGGTTCTGGCAGGAACCGGGACGCGCGCTGGACAGGATCTTGTTTATTATCATTTTGGAAAAATCGAGGCCTACAGGTCGGGGGACTGGAAACTTAAATTGCCCTTGGATTGTTTTGGCTATGGGCCTGTACTCTTTCCCCTGAGCGTTATTCATCCCGGTATCCCAACACCCCATGACAGCCTTCTTTTTAATCTCAAGGAGGACCCTTCAGAGAAAAACAATCTTACAGATCAATATCCTGAGAAGGTCAGGGAACTGAAAGCAAAGATAGAAAAATTCGAAACCGAATTGGGTGAGGTCCCAGAAACGCAGCTCACCGGGAAGAACGCCAATTACAGTGGTTTTATCAGAGGCCTTGGCATCCTTGCCGGAAAAATAGTTTTAATCCTGATCTCCTTTGTGTTGGTCATCGTCATCGCGGCAAAGTTTTTAAGGAAGAAAATGAAACGGTAGCATGTGATTAGGCAATACCGCTAAGGGTTCGCGCAAAAATAAATTCACATTTTTGGCGCTCAGATTTAGCTTAGGTTTGGTAGATTTTAAAGAGCAAAAGGCGCAGTAATAGTGGACTATTTCAAAGTTTTTGGTCTTTAAAATCTGCCAAAAATGACCTGAAGATGAGATGCCAAAATGTGAAGTTATTTTTGCGTGAGCCCTAAGGATAGACCGTTAATTTCACCTGTGTCCCACCGTCAACGGCAACACATTCCCCGGTCATAAAGCTTGCGCGATCAGAGCAGAGAAATACGGCCACTTCAGCAATTTCTTCGGGCTCCCCCAACCGGTTCATGGCATGGGCGCTAAGCACCTTATCCGTCATTTCCGGAACCAGTTCTAAAAAACCCTTAATCCCTGCGGTTCGTATCCCTCCGGGATTGATTACATTAACCCGGATCCCTTGAAGCGCATATTCGGCGGCTGCGGATTTGCTCAGTGCAATCACACCTCCTTTGGCCGCTGCATACGCAGATAAAACAGCTTGCCCCGTAACACCGACCAGTGAACCAATATTCACAATGTTACCGCAGCCGTTTTTCAGCATCTGTGCAATCTGGTACTTCATACACAACCAGACACTTGTTAACGTGGTATCAATAACCGAGGCCCACTTCTCTCGTGTATAATCCGTCAACATCAGGGCTATTTCTGCGCCCGCTGCGTTATTTACCGCCCAATTGAGTTGGCCAAAATTGGATACGGCCTGTTCCACCATGGAATTCACCGCGCTTTCATCCGTTACATCGGCTTGGACAGCTATCGCTTTGCCGCCTGACTCACTTATCATTGAAGCCGTTTTTTCAGCGGTTGTGATATTGATGTCTGCTGCAACGACCTGCGCCCCTTCTCGGGCGGCAGTTCGCGCAATGGCGCGCCCAATCCCACTTCCTGCACCCGTGACAATGCCTGCCGTATTATCAAGTAACCCCATGCCCTTTCTCTTCCCCTATTCCCCAGGCACTACCGGCCTCAATCGGATTGCTATCCTGCGGTTTTGTGCGCGGCCTTCCGGTGTGTCATTGGAGGCCACGGGCAGGTTATCAGCCAGGGACAGGACCCGGAGCCTTTCTTTGGCAACACCGGCCTCTTCAAGCACGCGGACAACACCGGCCGCCCGCGCTCCTGCAAGCTCCCAGTTTGTAGGATAGCGCTCTGCCAACTTGTCGCTCACCGGAACATTGTCGGTAAATCCCCCGACAATCACCTGATAGGGGATTTCGGTGAGTTCAGCGCCCACTTTCAACAGCACCTTTCGCCCGGCCTCGCTTAACTCGGCAGAACCGGATGTAAACAAGACATCATGAGGCAGATTAACGTTGACACCGGATTTCATCTGCTCAATAGTCAGTAGATTAGTGCCAATCTCCCCTTGAAGATCAGAAACCAGCTCATTGTAAACTTCCGTCTGATATGCTTCGGCTTTCTTGCGCGCTTCGATCTCTTCAGTGAGGCTGTTCCTTGTGTTTTGAAGCTGCACGAGCTTATCGGTCATCTCAGCATCATGGGCCTTACAGGCGTCCAACTCCGTCACCTTGGCATCATAAGTTGACTTAAGCGTACATCCCTGCAAAATGAAAAATGCAATTCCTGCCAGGATTACGGCGGTAATGATACCGCGCTGCCTTAATTTCAGTTTTGTGGGAAATTCATTAAGCTTATTCATGGTGATTTCCTTTCAAGTGTTTGTTTTGGTTTTAAGTGAAAATGGGAGATTAATATTTTGCTCACAAGGCCCGGTTCATGGCGTATTTCCTCTCCCTCTTCGGGCACCAGCTTCACAAACTGGTAATCTCATGTGCTGCGGTTAATATCACCCCCTTTCAACCATATTGAAATCATTTTGCAACGTGGAAAAAGGAATCTGCCCATAATTACTTGTTTTCGCTGCAGATGCTCAAAGGCAAACTTATTTCGCTTTCCGTATTATGCCTTGTATGCTAAAGCGCTCACGAGGCCAGGGGGCAGGGTAAGTGTTGGAGAAACCTACCGTTGAATGCAGGTCGACGTAGTCACGCTGAAGTGCGTAGCCACCATAACTGATCATCCATCCGCCTTCCGGGACGAAGCAAAAAGGCAAATAGGCCTGCATCCTGTAGAGTTGCCCTTTTTGATCATAATTATCATTAAGCCCGCAATCAAAAGCCTCTTTGTCAATATAATAAAACCGCCTGCTGTAAACATAGTTTGGATCCATCTGGGTCATCTGAAGGACATAAGTGGGCCTGCGCATGAATGTTAAGCCCCTTATTTCATAGTTGTTCTTGGAATCCATCCAAACCGGAGCTGAACCATAAGCATAGGGTAACAAGTACTCCCGCTCTGCGATGATTTCAAATTTGTAAGGATATTTGTTGGGAGTAATTTTCTGCAGGATCATTTTTTGATCATCGAAAGTCATGTCTCCTGAGGGATCCTGGGTGTCTGTAGCAGCCATTTTTTATATCCGTAAGAGAACCATTCATTATTCCTTTCCGCACGCTTGTCAAACCAGCCAAAAGGCGGGAAAAGCGTTCGTCCCTTCCAAAGTATACTTGCAACATCTGTCTCGTTGTACCTGTCAATTTTCAGGTTTCTGCCAATACCTATACTAATCGAGGGAATACTCCAGCACATATTAAATGCGTTGGATCTCAGAAAAAAACTATAGAAAACCTGCTGCGCTTTAAACTCTCCGGAGGGCCGGGGAAAAGGGGTTCCCCCCTTCCAAGTCCCCGGGACGATGTAGCCGTCCTTGTCCAGCTTTGCTTTCCCCAGGTTCTGTTTAGTCGCCTCGATGTTGGGCAGATTAGAGTAGAACTGCCGGGTTGGGATAATTTCAAACTCCGGAATATTGCCGACAAGAGGAGGGCTGCCCGGCTTTAAAAGGCGTTGGAACTCTTGAGGAATCAATTCTTTGAGCCCGGGATATTTCTCCAGGTCCGTGTAGGAGTATTTGCCCGGTTTGATCTCAGGCGCGATTTTGCCCACCAGTTCCGGGGCGGTAAAACCTATGATTTCGGCCCACTCCTTTTTCATTTTCTCCTGGTCAAAGGTAATCCTGCTACATACATCAGCGGGCACAAAGTCTTTAAAGGGCTGTTTGACAAATAAGTCGCTGGGGTCATCAAAAACAGC
>JAFDJF010000396.1 GCA_019307645.1 Deltaproteobacteria bacterium | reverse complement strand
AAACCGATGCAGGAGCTGGCAAAGGCAATTGCCGGCAGGAATGGGCAGGTTCTGTGCAAAACTTCGGCCAGACGAATTGTTGTGGGTGACGGGGTTGCAAAAGGGGTGGTAGCAGAAGGAACTGAGGGGAAGGTACAGATAAACGCCCGTGCCGTTGTGAGCAGCATTCCCCCCAGGCAGATGATCGCCATGGCAGGAGTCGGAAATTTCGATCCGGGCTACCTGCAAAAGGTTACAAAAGAGACCGTTGAAAGGTCAACACCCATAACACATATTCACATAGGCTGCGACAGCCCCCTCATGGAGCCGGACGGGTTGCTGCTGACGGTCCATACACGGAGGCTGTTCCAGCTCTATTGCCCGACCCACGTAATGCCCGAGATGGCTCCTCCGGGCAAACACATCATCATAGCGGCAGGAATGCCGCGACCCTGCATCGAGCCCATAAGCCCCAGGCGGGAGTTTGAGCTCAACATGCTGGACATCCGGGAAAATCTCCCCGGATTTGACGAGCACGGTGAAATACTCATGGCCATGACCTTTCACAAAGACTGGCCCATGTTCGGCACCTGGCCTGGCCGGGGGCTGCCCCAGAAAACGCCTGTCGAGAACCTGTATATCGTGGGGGACAGAGCCCTGCCATCCGGATGGGTCGCATCCTCAGGCGTCGCCCGTACGGCCCAGATCGTCTCAGAAGACATTATGCACCGTTTCGAACCCTTAAACCGTAAGCCCCATTGACTTGGCGACGACCACTGTCAGGTCGTATACTTTCATTCCCTGGTCTGCCCTGGCAAGACTCTGCACACACCTCGGACAGGCCGTTATTACAGCCTCCGCACCGGTCTCTCCGGCCTCTGCCATCCTGTCACGGGCAATATCAGAAGCAAGGTCAGGCTGTATGGAATTCACCATATCTGCACCGTGCCCGCAACACCAGGCGTAGTCATGATGCCGCTTCATTTCCACCAGTTCAACACCCGGCATAGCCCTGATGAGAGATCTGGGCGGTTCGAATACCTTACCATATCTTCCAAGATAACACGGATCGTGATACGTGATTTTTTTCTCTGTTAATTCCCGGTCCAGAGAGATCTTACCCTCCCCAAGCATCCCGGCAAGGATCTCGCTGGTGTGCAGCACTTCAAAGGGAAGATCTCCGACAACAGCCGGATATTCCAGCTTCAGGGACTTGTAGCATTCCCCACAGCTGGTGACCACGGTTTTGGCAGTGCTTGACATTATCATCTCAATATTGTGCCTGGCCATGTCCTCGGCTATTGCCAGGGAACCGTCGTGGAACTGTGTCACACCGCAGCACCACTCCCCGTCAGCCAGATAAGCGGGATTCTGCCCTGCCTCTCTTAGAATTGCCACGGTCGCTTTGGCAATCTCTGTTTGTGGATAAGAGGCATAACAACCGGCAAAATACAGCAAATCACCTGTTGCCGGCAGATCAAGCCCCTCCGCCCATTTTCCCCGCTCCGTTTTGGCACCGAAGGTGTTATGCCTTTCCTGAACGCGGATGTCTATCTTCTGAATGGGTTCCGGCGGTCCGAAACCTGCTGTCGCAAGGTCCTGTCTCAAGGCACGCCAGACCTGCGGGGGATCGAGCAACGGCAGGGTATCACAGACATACGTGCACAGCCCGCAGTCCGGATCAGCGTAAATCAGGTCTGCCAATTCCTGCGAATAGGCGACCCGACCTTCCAGGACCCCCTGAGCAATCAACAGCTTACCTCTGGCACAGTGATGTTCAAAACCCCCGGCATGTTCCCGGACCGGACACACGCGATAGGCAGGCTTGCGTGTCATATCTGCAGAGTATTTCTCCCGGCAATAACCGCACCGCGTGCAGGCATAGACCATATCCTGCATCTTCCTTAATTTACTGTCAGCAATCGGATCTGTATTTTGCATGGATTGTGATCCTCCCGTGTAAAAAGGATTCGAGGGTTCAAGGGGTCAAGGGTTGAAGACTCAACCACGTCCCCAGTTAAATTTCAGACTGTTTTCTATCTTGTAGCATGCATAAGCCCTCCCCTGTTTCCCGATTCGTCACTCGTCAATCACGGTGTCCCTGCTCTTCTAATCTTCTTAACTTCTCAACTTCTGCTTTTCCGCCCTACGAATTCCCTCACGGCAATCCCAGCATGTGAGGGTTCATGATGTTGTTCGGGTCCATCGCCTGTTTCAATGTGCGCAGCCAGTTGGCATAGGCCGGCGGGATCATTTCCGCACATACATCCCCGATGTCCTTATTTAACACCAACTTAAAGCCGCCCATTTCAAGGCCCAAAACATTTGCCTTATGGGCCACTTCAAGAGCCTTTTCCCTTGCCTCGGAGTCAGTTTCCCTGTGATGCAATGTAAAGGCGATGTAGTATTGATAATCATGAAGAAACAAAAGGGAGCCGCTTCCAAACACACGGCCTTCCCAGCCTTTTAACTCTTCAACAATAAATGCCGGAACATCCTTGAAGATCCCCAAAGAATTATCTCTGGCACCCAGGAATTCCACGAGTGTCCACATCCCAAGCTGCTTCCATGCCGAAGAAAAATCATGACCGAAACTGAAGTGCTCTTTCGCCATATTGACCAGCTCTTCAGGTTGCCAGACATCCGGAAAGGCCGTATCCTTAATTATCGCGGCAACCGTCTGCAATTTTTCTTCGACCTCTTTCCTGGTATATCCCATGCATTGGTAGGTCAACTGCCAGTCTTTATTTTCCATGTCAAAGGGCGCAAGGCCGAATATGCCGCCCAATGAACAAAGCTTTGGTTCATGCTGCCCCATTTTGACAAGTGCCTGATAGGCATCATCCAGTCTTTCGTATTTGTATATGACTGCCCCCTCCCCCGTGTGGGGCTGCATCTTGTGCAGTTCCTGGGTGACCTCGGTGACGATACCAAATATACCCAGACTCCCGATGAATATACCGGTCAGATCCGGCCCGAAAGCCCCTCTGTAGAACATTGGGGAATGTTTGTTCGTGCGGGTACCGGTCTCGATGATATCACCATTAGGCAGCACTGCCTTGACGCCGATAATTTCATGACAATTTGTAGCGATGCTGCCAAACATTTTCCCTCCCCCACCGAAAACCCCGCACAACGCGCCCCCAACGGTAACGGAATCAGGCGGACTGAATGTGGTATGGGCATAAAGACCTTTGTGCCGCAGTCTTTCCTCCAGCTCGGCGCCGGTAATGCCGGCCTCAACCGTTATGGTGCTGTTGAGTTCGTTGATATCCACAATCCTGTTCATCCGGGTCATGTCTATACAGATACTCTTTCCAGGCTCGCCCGGAGGCCAGCCGCCATACTGCGTGCCCCCACCCCTGGGGATTATGGGCACCCTGTCCCGGTTGGCCAGTTTGACAATTTCCGACACCTCTTCTGTGGTATTGGGGCGGGCCACAATTCCGGGGGGCCTGGCAGGATAGGCGCTGGAGTCCCTGGAATAGGCCCAGACTGCGAAATCGGTATCTGCCACATACCTTGCGCCCGCGATTTCACACAGGTCCGAGTAAAGTGAATGATGTGCCATGTGTTTCCTCCTGAAAAACTTTTGAAACGGTGAATCGGTGATGGGGAGAAACGGAGATCTATATCAACCCTAACGTTGCATAAAACTTCGAACAAAAAAGTGTTAGAGTGCGAAGTGTAGTTCACACTACATGAGGTTCAGAAAAGCATGACTACACGCGCAGTTCATGCACTATAGCGCGAGAGAAACGGTTTTTGTCGACAGGATTTATGCAACGTTAGGGTCAACCTTCCTGTCCGTAAAACCTCTCTTTGACCCAACCCTTATCATAGGGCGTATCATAGAAAAAGTTCACAAATTTCTTTTTGATTTTCCAGCCTTCATCCGTCCTTATGTATTGACTATCATAAGTCCCGGCTGCCCAGGTAGCTGTGTTTGGATCCGGGTGTGTCAAAGATGCCTCCCAGTAAAATTTCCCTGTGGCCGTATCTCCAGTGACCACTATGCGGGGATTATGCAGGAAGTGCATGGAAAAGAAAAAACCACGGGGAAACTGGTCCCTGCAAAGCACCTTTAACTCCTCCCTGCCGACAGCCTTTCCCTTGGGGGTATCCAGAACCCCGTCCTCGACAAAAATGCTGGCAAACAAGTCGCCATCGTAGCTGTCGGCCGCATAACAATAGTCTGCTTCAAGATTCATGATCTCATGTGTGGCAATCAGGTCCCTCACCATGGCTTCCAAATCGTTATCTTTGTCCATCAAGTTCTCCTTTGACAAGAGGATTCAAGGGGTCGAGGGTTCAAGGGTTCAATGGATTAAAAGTCAATTTTGAATTTGAAAGGTTGAACTTTGAATTTTATTTTTTGTAAAAGTTTAGCACTTTTTTGGTGTAACACCTCACTTTTCAATATCATTATGCCTTTGTCAATCGTATTACCCCTGATCTTCTCCTCTTCTTAACTTCTCAACTTCCTCGCCCTTGGGTTCATCACTCTTCCCTCGTCAATCTTAATCCCTCTGATCTTCTTAACTTCTGATCTTCTTGGCTTCTCAACTTCTGCTTTTCCGCCCTCCGCATTCCGCACTCCCCATTCAGGACGCCGCATGGTGCGCAGCAATGTATCCCCATGCCAGACCGCGCGTATTCGAGATGCCACTATTGTAGCCGGCGCCGATCTCAATCTGAGCTGAGGAATTGCCTGTGGCATATAGTCCCTGAATTGGCTTGCCTCTCAGGTTCATTACCTGTGCGTTGATGTTTGTCTTAAGCCCCACCGCGTTAACACCGGTATTCACCGGGCATAGTTTGATGCCAAAATAGGGAGGTTTGTTAATGTGCCCCAGATTCCCCGTCTTGTCACCGGCAAAAGCGGCACACCAGGGAAATTCTCCCCGTCCAAAGTCCAGGTCTTTTCCTTCATCACAGAACTTGTTGAAACGTTCAACTGTTTTCTCCAGCTGTTCGGCATCAATACCCAACTTTTTTCCCAGTTCATGTAAAGTTTCAGTCTCATGACCAAAGCCTTCAGGAATCGGATCCCCGGGCATGATCGTTCCGATGCCGTACTTTTCACGGAAGTTCTGATCCAGGATCAGAAACGTCGGGTAATTGGGTTGATCCATAATGCGACCATTATACATTCTGACAGCCGGCTGGAAATCCCTGTAAAACGCCTCGTCGCAGAAGCGCTTGCCTGCGCGGTTCACAAAAATCGAGTGCGTAAGAGAACCTTCTTGACTGGACCGCCACAACGGCACACCTTCCTGTTCTTCCCCGGGGATTTGATAACCCAGGGGACATCCTAAATTTCCAGGCGGTACTCCGGCCAATGCCGCTCCAACATCGCCACCAAGCATGATATTGTCGCCCGTGACATGTTTGGGTACCATGCTTTTCCATTCAGGCACATCCTCCCAATAGCGTGCCTGCACCTCGTCATGGTCATACCCGCCGGCGGCGATCAGGACACCTTTTTCAGCGCGCACATAAAATTCCTTACCTTCACGCTCGGCCAATACCCCAATGACAGCCCCGTTCTCTACTACCAGTTCACGAACAGGCGTATCCGTATAAGCAGGAATGACACGATCAATCATGCCTGCCTTGATAAAACTGGCCATCATACCTGAACCCAATCCGCGCAAATCCTGTTCCATGTTCTTCGCCATGTGTTCAAAATCCCACCCGAGGACATTACCGAAGCTTCCCCACTCAAAAAGTTCCACATGTGAAATTGCAAAAGGCATTACCGGGGAAAGATAGGTTTTTTGCTGCCATTCACCCAATTGAGACCCGTCAAAAAGATCTACCTCAAGATAACGGCCTTCCGGCAGCGTGCCGGGAACGTGTGGATAGTAATAATCAGGGAAGTCTTTTATATAACTCCATCTTATACCGGCCTCTTTTTCGAGGTACGGAAATGCCTCATGAGCGGCCTTATACATTCTCTCTAGCATGGCCCGATCACCATAGCCGTTACCGAGGAATTCGAAATACTTCATTGCATCCTCGTCCGAGTCAACAAGGCCGGCCTCCTTCATTTTGTGGTTGTTGGGAAGGAACAACTGCCCCGCCGAATAGGCGGACACACCCCCCAGTTTCGGGGCCTTCTCCAGTACCACAGCCTTTTTCCCCAGGTCATGGACAACAATTGCCGCCGTCATTCCGCCAATACCGGATCCAATTGAAACAAAATCCGTTTCAAAATCCCATTTGTCGGGTTTTATGGCCATTTTTGCCTCCTGTGTTTGATGCATTGTATTCTGTCAGGTTCAGAGTCCTTAAAGTTTTTTACCATGTTCTCATAAATCCAGAAAAATGCAACCAGGTATTATTGGGGTATAAATGGGGTTTATTATGCCCTGTATTCCAGGTGCCCACTGTTGTTCGGCCTTCGGTTATCCAGCGGCGCATGCTGGAAGGGCCTGATATCCGGTGAATCGAACCGACGTGAAGCTGGACTGGATATGGGGAGGTAGTCTGTCTTACCCAGGAAAGCCCTCCTGATCTGACGTAGAAAGCTGCGATAGGCGCCGTAAACCCGAACCCATAAGGAGAACCCGAAGGGGGGAGGGGTCAGAGGGAAGTTCGAGAAGAAGAAAAACCCTATAGCAGATATAGAATCTTGAATGTAGAAAAATTAGGCGAGGCTTGCGGTTATGGCCTCGATCAAGGCGTTACCATCTTTTGGGGGTTCAGGGAAGCCGGGTTTATTTACCATTGCTATGGCTTTTGAGGTACAACCAGTTGCACATACCGCACACCCAAAACACCTATCAAAATCAACTTCGGGCACATCATCCTCTCCCATGGTGAGTGCTTCAGGTGGGCATCGATCAATACACGTTTCGCATGCGACACAAAGATCCTGATCAAAGTGCGGCTCAAAACCGGAGTTGAAAAATAAACCGGGTTTGGGTTTGGCGAGAGCATCGATTATGCAAAGGCAATGCCAGCGGTCGCAGTTGCAGATGAAATTCCAACCTTCACTGATATCTTCAGTCATGTTTTGCACGTTTTGACTCATGTGAACAAGGCCGGCCTCTTCTGATCTATCCAATACATCTCTAGCTTCCGACTTAGTCAACTTTCGGCCTCCCAATCTTTCA
>JAFDJF010000026.1 GCA_019307645.1 Deltaproteobacteria bacterium | reverse complement strand
TAGATCACTATTATCAATTAGTCCCTATCAACACGGCAGAGCCATCACTCTCTGACCCCCGAATAGCGGGATCTTCGACTGGCCCTGAGGACCAGGTTTCAAAAGCCGAATGAACAATCGAATAACGAATACATGAATTCCGAATGACGAAGGGGAGACAAGAAAATTGGAAGAGGTATTGCTGAACAAACTGGATCCGGATTTCAAATTTGAAGTTTCCTCCCATCCGGGGGGAGAAAATCTCAAGGCGTGTTTTGCCTGCGGCGCATGCACTGGCGGGTGCCCTGCATCCGAGGTGGATCATGCCTATGATCCGCGAAAGATTATCCGGATGATACTTTTGGGAATGAAGGAAAAAGTGCTCTCTTCGGATATTATATGGCTTTGCAGCATGTGTTTTACCTGTTCCTTCCACTGCCCGCAGGATGTCCAGTTTGTCAAAGTCATGGCTGTGTTGCGGGAAATGGCGGTAAAAGAAGGCTATGTGAAGCCGTCCTTTTTAAAGACCATACAGGAAATAGACCGGTTCTCCCAGACCATAAGGCATCATATGGTCATTGCGATTGCACCTAAAAAGCATGAAGACGTGATTGTTAACCCAAAGGACCTGTTGAATCAGGTAGCCGATCAACTTTGAGGGAAAAATAAATGGGCTCAGAGATTAAAAACGTGGGTGCCGTGATGGTGGTTGGTGGAGGGATCGCCGGAATCCAGGCCTCTCTAGACATGGCAGAGCTGGGATATCTTGTGTATCTGGTGGAAAGCTCCCCTGCCATTGGCGGGGCCATGGCGCAGCTGGATAAGACCTTTCCCACCCTGGATTGCGCCATGTGAATTTTGTCTCCCAAACTCGTGGAGTCTGGAAGACACAGCAACATCAAGATCATATCAAACGCAAAGCTGAAATCCATAGAAGGCGAAGCAGGAAACTTCAGCGTAAGGGTTCTTAAAAAGCCCCGGTATGTGGACGAGGACATCTGCAATGCATGCGGCTCCTGTGTGGAATACTGTCCGGTAGAGATGCCTGATCTCTACAACGTAAGCCTGGTGAATGCCAAATCTCTTTATATCCCCTATCCCCAGGCAGTGCCCGCCTCTTATGTGATCGATCCTGGGACATGCCTTTTCCTGATAAAAAAAGAATGCCGTCAGTGTGAGCAGGCCTGTAAGGAGCTTAAAGCCATCAATCTGAACCAGCAGGAAGAGATCCTGGACCTGGAAGTGGGTGCGGTTATCCTTGCCCCCGGCTTTGATGCCTTTGATGCCAGAAGGAAGAAAAACTATGGGTACGGGGAATACCCGAATGTAATCACAAGCATTGAATTTGAACGCATGCTGTCTGCCTCAGGTCCGTTTCAGGGAAAGATTACCCGACTCTCTGACGGGGCTCACCCCAAAAAAATAGCCTTCCTTCAGTGCATTGGCAGCAGGGATCTGGCGACCAACAGCCATTGCTCTTCCGTGTGCTGCACCTATGCCATCAAAGAGGCGATTGTTGCCAAAGAACATGATCCGGAGTTAGACATCACCATATTTTATATGGATATCCGGACCCAGGGTAAAGGATTTGAGAGCTTCTTTTTGCGGGCAAAAAACGAGTTCGGGATCAAATTTGTTAAAAGTCGCCTGTCATCCCTGGAAAGATCCCTGGACGAGGAAGACCTGGTTCTGAAATTTGTAACCGAAGACGGCAGCCATGAAACCGAAACGTTTGATCTGGTGGTCCTGTCCGTTGGGCTGGAATCATCGAAAACGTCTAACGATCTGGCTAAAACCATTGGTTTTGGGCTTAACAAAGCTAAGTTCTGCGATACCCACGAATTCTCTCCCACCCTGACCAGTAAAGAAGGGGTATTTGTAGCTGGCTCCTTTCAAGCCCCCAAGGATATTCCCGACAGTGTGGTGCAGGCAAGCGGGGCCGTATCTCTAGCTTCCGCGCTTTTGTCTGATGCCCGTGGGTCATTGGTGGAAAAAAAGGAGCTTGTCCCTGAAATTGACGTAGAAGGCAAGAAACCCAGAATCGGGGTCTTCGTCTGTCACTGTGGGATTAATGTTGCAGGGGTTGCCGATGTTACCCAGTTAACAGAGTATGCGAAAAGCCTGGATCAGGTGGTTTATGTGGAAGAAAGCCTCTATGCCTGTTCCCGCGACAGCCAGGAAAAGATCAAACAAATCATCCGGGATCAGGAGTTAAACCGGGTGGTGCTGGCCGCGTGTACCCCGCGTACTCATGAACCCCTTTTCCAGGAGACCATCAGGGAAGTGGGTCTGAATCGGTGTCTCTTCGAGATGGCCAATATCAGGGATCAATGCACATGGGTGCATGCCCAGGAACCCCATGCTGCGACAGAAAAAGCCAAAGACATCATCAGAATGGGGGTTGCGAAAGCCGGACTCCTGTCTCCCTTAAAGGAACAGACGGTTTCAGTCATCCCAAAAGGACTGGTTATTGGCGGCGGGCTTTCGGGCATGACAGCTGCCCTGGCCCTGGCTGACCAGGGTTTTGAGTGCTGTCTGGTGGAGAAAAACAAGGAACTGGGCGGGAACCTCCGGGACCTTTTTTATACGCTTAGAAAGAATAATCCCCAGGAATTATTGAAAGACACCCAAGAAAAAGTGTTAGATCACCCCTTGATTCAGGTTTACACAGAAGCCCGGATCAAGGAAGTAACCGGTTACATTGGAAACTTTAATACACGTATCATTTCAGACGGAAACGAGCGCCAATTATCCCACGGCATCATCATCGTGGCCACCGGCGCGCAGGAATATCAGCCAAAAGAATATCTGCATGGACAACATCCGGCGGTCGTAACCCAGAAAAAGCTGGGAGAAAAACTTGCCAAAAGGGAATATTCCCCTTCTGAGCTTTCTGACGTGGTCATGATTCAGTGTGTGGGCTCGAGAACAAAGGAAAGACCCTATTGCAGCAAAATCTGCTGCAACGCAGCCATAAAAAATGCCCTGAAAATAAAATCACTCAATCCCTCTTCCAATATCTATATCCTCTATAAAGACATCAGGACCTATGGCTTTAGCGAGGATTTTTACTCTCAGGCAAGACAGGAAGGGGTTATTTTTATCCCATATGATGATGACAACAAACCTGTGGTGACGGAAGAAGAAAGCAGGCTCCGGCTTGACTGCTTTGATCCCTTGATCGGGGAAAAGATCGTCATCAGTCCATCCGCCCTTGTCCTGAGCGCGGCTGTTATCCCCGGAGAGAATGAGGAAATATCAAAGCTTTTGAAGGTTCCGTTGAACTCAGAAGGATTTTTTCAGGAAGCTCATGCAAAACTAAGGCCTGTTGATTTTGCCACTGACGGCATCTTTGTATGTGGTCTGGCCCATTCTCCAAAGCCCATAGACGAGTCTTTATCTCAGGCCCAGGCCGCGGCAGCGCGGGCCGCCATTCCCCTGGCAAGGGGGTATGTGCTGGTGGAACCTATTGTCAGCTCAGTTGATCCGGACAAGTGTTTCGGATGCGGGATTTGCGAGTATCTGTGCCCTTACGGCTCAATCAAAGTAGTGGCGACTGATGGCGGAGACAAAGCCCAAACCATATCTGCCTCATGTAAAGGTTGCGGCATTTGTGCCTCAAAGTGTCCCCGCCTGGCAATCACCATGTGCAGATTCACCAGCGAGCAGATCCTGTCTCAGATCGATGCGCTGGCTGTGAATTTTTATTAGGGAAGATCATGAATTTTGAACCAAGAATTTTAGGCATATTATGCAACTGGTGTGCTTACGCCGGTGGAGACCTGGCAGGGGTATCCCGTATCCAGTACCCTTCCAACATTCGGGTGGTAAGGGTGATGTGCACCGGAAGGGTAGATCCGTTATTCATCATAAAGGGTTTCTTAAATGCATGTGACGGCATCTGGGTGGGGGGCTGACACCCGGGTGAATGCCATTACCAGTCTGGTAATGAGGAAGCCGTCAACATGGTAAATGTGGTAACGAGGCTGCTTAGGCACCTGAAAATAAATCCTGAAAGACTCCTTCTTGAATGGGTGTCTGCTGCGGAAGGTCCACGCTTTGCCGAGGTTGTTACCCATTTTACAAATCAGATAAAGGAAATGGGACCGTTGGGAACAGATGACCCAAAAGGGCAGCACCGGCTGAGCGCCAAACTGGCGGCGGCAGAGCGTGCCGTAAAAGGAGAAAAATTGCGATGGGTGGCAGCCAAACAGACCGAATTTATGCAAGACGGGAACGCATACGGCGAGGTCTTCACATCCCACGAAATCGGAAGACTCCTGGATGGTGTAATTGTGGAAGAGATCATGCTCCAGGAGATCCTGATGCTGGTGGAAAAAGAGGCCTTGTCCGTTAAGGAGATCTCGAAGCGTCTGGATATTCCGCCCCCTCATACATTTCAGCAGGTTCAGTCCATGAGGAGGAAAGAACTCGTTGAGGTTTCAGAAATAAGGGGGCGATCACCCCTTTATACGGTCTGCAAAAGGGACGTTTAAAGAAATTCATTAGGAGGTTTATACAATGAAAATAGATGTATTTAACCATGTTATACCCCAAAAATATAAAGAAGCGCTCTACAAGGCAATTCCCGAAGGATCTCCCCCTAAAATGCTTATTGAGTCCGTTCCAACGTTATTTGACATGGATCATAGATTCAGGATAATGGACAAATTTGAAGGGCTAAGGCAGGTGATAACTTTGGGTTTGCCTCCTATTGAAGGCATCGCTGATCCAAAAACGGCTGCGGATTTAACCCGGATTGCAAATGATGAAATGGCTGAACTGGTCCTCAAGCACCCTGACAGATTTGTGGCAGCAGCAGCATGTCTGCCCATGAATAATATGGATGCCGCATTAAAAGAGGCGGACAGGGCCATCAATGAATTGAACTTCAAAGGGGTGCAAATAAATACACCCATAAATGATAAGCCTCTGGACCTGCCCGAATTTTTGCCACTCTATGAAAAAATGTCTCAGCACAATCTGCCCATATGGATTCACCCTGTGAGAACCCCCGACTATGCGGACTACAGGACCGAAGAAATGTCGCAGTATATGATCAGCGCGGTCCTTGGATGGCCCTATGAAACCTCTGTTATGATGACGAGGCTGGTGTTAAGTGGCGTATTGGAAAAATACCCAAACCTGAAAATTATCACACACCATTGCGGCGCCATGATACCATATTTGGAGCAAAGGATAGAATGCTCCTATGACATGTACCAAATGCTTTTTGGGGAAGATGCCCTGGCACACCTTTCCAAGACGCCATTAGAGTACTTCAAGATGTTTTATTATGATACGGCCATTAACGGAAGCACCCCTGGATTAATGTGCGGCCATGCCTTTTGCGGTACGGATCATATGCTGTTTGGTACGGATCTGCCTTTTGACAATGAACTCGGGGAAAGATTCACAAGACAGACCATTGAAGCCATTGAACAGATGGCCATTGATGATTCTCAGAAGAAAAAAATATTTGAGGATAATGTCAGGCGTTTACTCAATTTGTCGTAACCCGGATTCACGGCTGATGCCATATCTAATACGGTAGAGCCAGGTCAATGTCATTAACTTAACGATTTTTATTAAACTGCAGCATCAGACTTTACTACTACGCGCGGAAAAATTGAACCGACGAATATTGGATCACGAATAACAAGTACCGAAGGATGGAATCGCTTCGCGATATTTATTTTATATCATGGACAAAAACTCCTTCCTTCGTCATTCGGAATTCATGTAATCGATATTCGTTATTCGGTTTTACCTGGCACGCAAAATTAATACCGGCGGAAACTTATTGGGCATTCCCTTAAGTTAATGCCGTTGAGAGCCAGGTTGTCTCTGACCCCACCCGGAGAGGCTGTGAATTTCGTTTTGGAATCAAATGCCGTATCTTTTTCGATACACCCATATGATCTGGTATAAGTGTTTTCAGATCCGCATGCATTATCACAGGCAGTCTAACCCGCCATCAGAAACATTTCAACCTATCGATATTTATATATATTTCATATATTTCACACAGGAGCTCACCACACTAGGCATAGCTGGCACATTACTTGCTTCTTTTGCCATCAACTTGCATCTTCAATCCATTATTTCATAGAAGTGACAAACCATATTAATCATCCTGCATTGACTTCTTCGCCTGAAACCCATTGCAAAAACATTTAACGCTTAGGAGAAAAAGGAATGGAAGGGAACAACAAAAACGGCGATCGCAGAAAAGAGCCAAGGTATAAAATATCAATACAAACCCAAGTCACTACACCGGATGCCTCCATTACCGCTACAGCAAACAATATCAGTGGGGGCGGCATGGAAATCCAGTTACACAAAGGAATTAATCCCTATACAAGCCTGACCATTTCCATACAAATTCATGAAGAATTCGTTTTTCACGGCATGGTTGTCTGGACCCTGGGCGACTACATAGATAAGCAATGGGTTTATCGGGCGGGAATTAAAACTGACGTCATCTCATACAAGAATGGAAAAGCGGTTACAGCTCAGGAAAAAAGAGAATTGGTCCAGAAGATCCTTCCCAAGATAAGGGCCAAGGGAGCATATGCATTTGGGATGAGTCAGAAGGCTGCTTAATAGTAAAGAATCCGGGTCCTGAAAGGGAATTGTTTATAGACATCTTTTTTTGGAGTATTGGCCCTTAGGGCTCGCGCCAAAAATGTGAATTTATTTCTGCGCGAACCCTTAAACAGAAAATTTGGAAAAGTCTGCAACACTGAGAAAAAGATCTGCCAGATGCTGCAAAAGCCCTACCCTGTTTCCTCTTAATTTGTCATCCTTTTTTGTAAGGACTTCCACTCCATCAAAAAACTCATCCACAGGTTTCCTGAGCCTGGCCATAAGATTCAGGGCCTCATGGTATTCTTTTTTCTCCAGGCATCCGTAAACATCGTCTTTGACTGCCTGATAGACCTCCCACAGAGAAGATTCGCAGGTCTCCTTGAACAGCTCAGGCGTCACATTATAAGTCTGTTTCTGTTTCTTGAGGATGTTGGTGACCCGCTTAAAGGTCAACGTAAGAGCCTGGAACTCTTCTGATTCCGATGCAAACTTCTTTAGTTGGTCAATCCTTGAACGCAGCCCGCAGATTCGATCAAACGTGACGGATATAACGGCTACGATCGTATCAGACTCATAGCCCGATCTGAGCATCATGTGCCGGTACCGCTCCCTGAAAAAGTCCTGCACATGGGCAAGTACCGCATCACGGTCAAAATCAATTTCTTCACCTAAGACAGAGAGGGCCATTTCAATAAACTCACTCAGCGACAAGTCCCATCCCATGTCTTCCACGATCCGAATAATGGCAAGCGCATGTCTGCGTAAGGCAAATGGGTCCGTATTCCCGGTAGGGACAAGGCCGATTGCAAAACACCCTGTTATCGTGTCCATGCGGTCTGCAAGACTGACCACGGCCCCGACCTTTGAAGCAGGGAGACGGCCCTCTGCCCTTGCCGGGAGATAGTGCTCATGGATAGCCAGACAGACCTCCTCGGGATACCCCTCCATACGGGCATACTCTTTCCCTATCACACCCTGGAGGCCTGGAAATTCCGTAACCATGTGGGTGATGAGGTCACACTTGCAAAGCCCTGCCGCAGTCTTCACATGATCAAGTTTTTCCGGCAGAAACTTTTCAGCCAGGTATTCGGCCAATCGGGTAAACCGTTGTACTTTGGCGTATGAGGTCCCCAGTTCGGCCTGGTATATCACCCTTTTCAGATCTTCAATCCGATCCCCAAGCGGGCGTTTTCCGTCCTCTGTAAAAAAGAAATTCGCGTCTGAAAGTCTGGCCCGCAAAACTCGTTCATGGCCTTTCCTCACCACTGATTCATCTTTCGTAATCGTATTGTTCACCGCCACAAAGTTTGGCATCAACCGACCTTCAGAATTGTAAACTGCAAAATACTTCTGATGTTCTTTCATGGCCGTAATAAGCACGGGATCAGGCAGATTCAGAAAATCTGAATCAAAACCGCCGCAAACCGCCGAAGGATATTCCACAAGATTGGCAACCGTCGATACCAGGTCCGGATCCTCTGCAGGGACACCCCCCGCCTTTTCGGCCACCGCCTTTGAGACCTTCTCCACGACCTGTTCTCTTTCCTTCTGATCGATCAGGATGGAACTCTCCTTCATCCCCTTGAGGTAACCCTGCACGCTGTATATCTGCATGGGATCAGGTGCCATGAAACGGTGGCCCCACGTAATATTGCTGCTTGCCACGCCGGCAAATTCAAAGGGAATGACTTCCCCGTTAAAAAGTGCCAGCACCCAGTGAACAGGCCGGACAAACGGGACATCAACAGCCCCCCAGCGCATGGACTTGGGCCAGCGGATCTTTGCGACGAGCTCCGGCAACGCCTCTGCCAGAATATCCCTTGTGAGTCTACCGGGAACCTGGCTTTTGACATAGAGGTATTCCCCTTTCGGCGTTTCGATGCATTCCAGCTCTTCAACGGGGATGCCCTGTCTCTTGGCAAAACCCATCGCAGCCTTTGTGGGGTATCCTTCGTCATCATAGGCTACTTTCTTTGGGGGACCCGTGATTTCCTGCACAAGGTCTTCCTGCTGTTCGGCAATGGCTTTTCCAATGAGGACCAGCCTCCTTGGCGTACCAAAGGTATAAATCCCGCCGGCCATTTCAATGCGGTTTTCCTCCAAACAGGCCTCAGCAAAATGTTTAAGCGCCTTTACCCCCTCCTCCAGATAACCTGAGGGGATTTCCTCTGTCCCGATTTCTAAAAGAAGTTCAGCAACCATAGCTTTCCGTGATTATATGATAAATTATTATTATCGTTTTAAAACGTTACCCACTTAAATACAGAGTCGAAAAGTCGAAAGGTTCTTACTGAATACTGATCACTGATCACTGTTCATTAAGGGATAGCCCATTTCTTCCCGCTGGGCGATATAGTTCTTTGAAGCAAGGCGAGCCAGGTTCCTGATACGCTCAATGTAATGGGTTCTTTCAGTCACGCTGATTGCCCCTCTTGCATCCAGGATATTGAAGGTATGAGAACACTTCAGGCAGTAATCATAAGCCGGAAGGACCAGGCCCTTCTCACCAACCTTTATTGCTTCCTGTTCATACAAATCAAACATCTTCAAGAGCATGTCCACATCGGCCAGTTCGAAATTATAGACCGAAAGCTCCCATTCACCCTTTTTGTGGACATCTCCGTAGGTCAATGTATCGTTCCACATGAGATCATAAACGTTATCTTTTTCCTGCAGGTACATGCTGATTCTTTCCAGTCCGTAGGTTATTTCCACTGAAATCGGGTCCAGTCTGATACTTCCTGCCTGTTGAAAATAGGTGAACTGGGTGATCTCCATGCCGTCAAGCCACACCTCCCAGCCGAGCCCCGAAGCACCAAGCGTGGGCGATTCCCAGTCATCCTCTACAAACCGTATGTCGTGCTCAAGCGGATCGATTCCAAGGGCTACAAGGCTGCCGAGATAAAGATCCTGTATCTCAATCGGAGAAGGTTTGATAATAACCTGGAACTGGTAGTAATGCCCCAACCGGTTCGGGTTTTCTCCATATCTGCCGTCCGTAGGGCGTCTGGAAGGTTCCACATAGGCCACGGACCATGGTTCCGGTCCCAAGACCCTCATTAAAGTCGCAGGGTTAAAGGTCCCGGCCCCAACCTCCAGATCATATGGCTGCTGAATCAGGCAGCCTTTGTCTGCCCAGTATTTTTGAAGGGATAAAATAAGTTCTTGAAAGGTCACAAGTCACCCCCGGCATAGTATTAATCATCATTCAGAGGAGCCAGTTTCAAAACGTTTCAGTTTGGTCAAGGTCAAGTCGAAGATCCCGGACTTTGAGCGGGGGCGGGCGAAATTTTTAACCGCAGGAATACATTAAGTATTTTGAGGATTAAAATTTGAGCCCAACGCCGAGATTGGCCAAAATGGAACGTTTTGAAATTGGCTCAGAGGTGGGAAATTTAACACCAGGCTCGACGGTTGTCAAGGCAGCGTGGAAGCCCGCTAAACCTCACCCCACGAAAAAACCTTCTGGCTCATAAGCGCCCTGCATGCCCTCGCGGTCCGCATTGTTTTTTCATGAAACACATCCACCAGGACCATGCTGAGGCCGGCTTCAAGAAGCATGGGAAGATAGGTCTCTTCCATAAGGAGCTTCTTTCCCCTGTCCCCGTTTCCGGCGGTGAGGTTTGAAAGACCGCTAATGGTTCTGACATCAAATCCCAGAAGTTCAGGGAGAGTCCTTATTACTGATAGAATCTCCATATCCTGGAAATTTCCATCCTGCCATATAAGAGGCGCTACGATCGGGTCTATGATCAAATGCGCGTTAGTGAGTCCTGCCTTTTTGAATTTCTCTGCAAGCGGGAGTATGGATTTGAGTTTAACAGGCTCCAGAGAAAACCCGTTTATGATCGTCTTGTTTTTGCTTGCACGAAGACCCGCCTCGAGGGCCTTTGGATTCGTTGTGTCAATCAGAAGGGGAAGTTCTGTAACATCCTGGATCGATTCGACCAGAAATTCCATTTTCTTCTCAGGGTCTCGATTGAGCGGGCCTGAGTTTATATCTATGGCCTCAGCGCCTGCAGCCACACATCTTTTTGTCATCTCCTGGATCGGCTGTGGGTCGAACTCATCTATAGCCTTTTCAATAATACTGTCCGTGATTCGGATATTGTCGGCAATAAATATCACGTTTTGTTGTCCTTTGTATTTCGATCAAAAATGTCGGCAAAATAATTTGGGACAAAATAATTAAGAGACTGAATCGTGTTGGCTGCCCATTTTTTTGCAAAGGGTATTTGTTTAGACAATAACTGCTACTTTAACCACTTAAGGGTTCGCGGAAAAATAAATTCACATTTTGGCGCTCAGATTTGGGTTAATATTGACATATTTATAAAGAGCAAAAGGTGCAGTAATAGTGGACTATTTCAAGGTTTTTGATCTTCATAATATGTCAAGAGTGACCTGAAGATGAGATGCCAAAATGTGAAGTTATTTTTGCGCGAGCCC
>JAFDJF010000395.1 GCA_019307645.1 Deltaproteobacteria bacterium | reverse complement strand
AATCAAAACCGAAACATCGATACCAACCACATTCCGGGCAATGGATTTCAAAAATGGATATACTCCATCTGCAACTGCCTCATCAAAGAGATCTGTTTTTAGCAGGCATTCGAACTTTTCGCTGTGCACCCACCGAGAAACAAGAGACCTGTTGACAGCGTCGCAATGGGCGCGCCACAACAGCTGTGAACAAGAATCTATTCTTGTTTCAGTAACTGTGTCCCAATAATTTGCATTCATGTTCAAAATGCTTTTCTTCAGCCTTTCTTAGGCCTTATTCCCTGAACGCCACAATTTTATTGTAAATCCAGCCTATGAGTGCCCCGCTCATGGTTCCTACTGCAAAGCCATAGGCAAAACCGATAAAGCTCCCCAAAAATGTGACTCTATATCCTATAAAATACTGGCCCAAAAGCTGTAGATGCGGTCCCACAGGCCGGCTGCCTTTGATGACAAGCCAGTTTGTTGCAATAAAAATAACAAGCCCACTCAGCAGGCCAAGGACAAGCCCAAGTATTTTCGAGTTAAGCCAGAGATTTCCGCTGAAAAGTTTTTCTTCCGGTGTTTTTTGTATGTTATCTTGAGTCTTCATCACAAATCACCTTTATTGCAACCTGCAATTCATAAATGATCAAAAAAATCCTTGAGTGTTAACAATTCGGTTTTCTTTTTCACCCAATAGATGAAAAAGGCCAGCAGAAAATTTCTGAGATAAGCAAAGAGCCAGCCAAAAAAAAATCCCCAAAAAAAGCTGTAGCCAAAAGCGATAAAGGCCCCTTTTACGGTAACTGTATAACCCACAAAATACTGAGAAAGGAGCTGTAGATTCGGTCCCACTACATCACCACCCTTTATTACAAGCCAAATTGTAGCAAAAAAAATGAGGACGCCCGAAACAACTCCCACGGCAGATGCAAAGGCTATTTTGTCCATTCTTGCAAATGTCCGAGAGAGGAATCTCTCGATAACAGGCCTGTTGGCCTTATCTTCTTCAAGATATTCATTATCCTCATTTATTTCCCAAAGGTCATGGTTGTGGCCCAGGACATTTTCTGCTGCGAACATGCCCGTAAGCATTGAATGGTCCATATTATTATAACGGTGCATGCCGTTGCGGCCAATGGTTTGGAGATTTTCAATCTTTTCAAGAAAATTTCTGATCACATCAATATGCTTCAGATACCCCGTATCGTAAACCGGGTAGGCATTTGGCTGGCGCACCACATGGCTGTCGACAACTTTATCCCTATTGCCGAGCCCGAGCCGGGACAACTCTTCGGAAGCCAAATCTGTCAGGTCGGCATCAGACATCATCCAGATATCATCTTTTTCGTTACAGAAATACTCCATGCCCACGCTTGTCTTTTCAGAATCAGGGACCATGGCAGCACTCCAGTTTTTAAAATTCTGAATTCTCCCCACCCTGACCTCCGGACTGTGGACGTATATCCACTGATCCGGAAACAGATTTTTTTTGTCCACAATAAGTATTACGATTATAAAGGCCCGATAACGAAGCTGTCGGGCAGCATCCGATACATCATCAGGAACCTTAGGGTCGAACAGGGCTGCCAGCCCCGTTATGGAAGTGCTGGAGATCAGTTGCCCCACAGGGATTTCCACTGTTTTGCCAGCTTCCGTATAAGTAAGGCTTATTATTGAATCATTTTCCTGTCTAAGCCCTGTCACTTCACGATTTAATTTTATATCGCCACCATGGGTCCCGACCTCATCTTTAAAACGTTCCCACATCATCCCGGGACCTTTTTCAGGATAATCAAACTCTGTAATGAAGCTCTTAGCTTCCTGTACGCCAAGGAGTGCATTGGAAACAGCCGTTATAAGGGATAACCCTTTAATACGCTGAGCAGCCCAATCCGCCCTGATCTTATGGCAGGGCATACCCCACACCTTCTCGGTATATGTCTTAAAGAATGTTGTATAAAGTCGCCTGCCAAAACGATTCGACACCCACTGATCGAATGTCTCCTCTTCGGAATAAGGCCGGAGTTGAGACTTAACGTAACTGCTCAGAATCAGAAAACTCTGAATGACACCCAGGTTAATCAAGGAATTAGACAGTTGAAGTGGATAGTTGAAAAAACGGTCGTGATAATAGATCCTCGACATGCGGGGAACCTTGAGAAAATCCTTGCCCAGCATCTTCTGCCAGACCCGATTAATTTTTTGGTTCTTGGTGAAAAACCGGTGCCCGCCTATGTCAAAGAGATATCCTTTATAGGTTTCAGTCCGTGCAATCCCACCAACCTTATCCGCTTTTTCAAGTATAACGGGCTTTACTCCTCGCTTCACCAGTTCATATGCAGCACTAAGGCCGGCAGGGCCGGCCCCTATTATCACAACAGGTTCTTTATTCACAGGAGATGTCCGTTGACAGGCTTTCGCTTGAGAAAATGATTCCAGAATTCATATCACCGGCTAGAGCCAATGAGTCCCGGCACGAAACCAGCTCTTATGGCATAATTTTCCTGATCTGATATTCAGCCAACCCAACGGCGAAAGCCAGACCGCTGTAAAGAAAGTATAGCCAGTGCCATGGGATCGTTTTTAGTACAAAGCCGAGGCCACGTCTATTCTTAAAAAACCGGTAAAGGTCCCAATTGAGTATAAACAGCATCACCGCAAAAATAACAGCGGGCACAAAAAGCAAGGGGCTAAAAGGCACTGCACACAAAGACAGAACAAACGCATAAACACATACAACACTAATGCGAGCGGAAAGTCTCAGGTTGAGGTCATCGATAAACCCACCTTTTTTCAGGATCAGGCGCGTCCAGGGAAGAGCACGATAAAAAAAATCAGCTTTTAAAAGAGAAAAGACACCCCAACGCTTTAAATGTCTGACTTGAAGATCCTTCACGAGGCGAATCCGATAACCAGACCTTTTGAGCCTGTAGCCGAACTCAATATCTTCGACTGAAGGATATCGATACCCCTCATCAAAGCCACCTGTCGCCAAGAAAACCTCACGCCGAACGGCCCCGCATGCCCCCCAAAAGGTAAAGGCTTCCTCATTTGCGGTCTGGTGAACGTAGTGATGGAACAAATTCTTGTACTGGGACAAAAAATTGGTTTGAAAAGGTGCCTCATCATATGATCCGAAAAGGGCTGCTAATTCCGGATCACACTGGAAAGCGTTAGTTACAAGGGTTATCGCATCCTGCGGTACAGTCACATCAGCATCGATGAAAAAAAGAATCTCGCCTTTGGATACATGCGCCCCCAAATTTCGCGCCCGGGCAGGCCCTCGAGGTTCGGATGTTTTCAGCACCTGAGCACCAAATTCTTCAGCCACACGCCAAGAACCATCTGTATCGCCGTCTGCCACAACGATGGTTTCTTCGGGCGGAAGATCGGAATCATCAAGACTTTGAAGGCATCTCCGGAAGTTTAAGCCCCCATTGTGCTCAGGTATGATTACTGAAACTGCAGATATGGATGAAAGATTCATAAACCTACATCTACTCCGGTTCAGGGTCACGGTTCAGGGCTAAACTCGCATAGGATGTTCAACCCATTAATTTTTAAGCCAAAAATAATTTAATTCAATTCCAGCAGTCTGTCAATCAATTCATCCAGTGACAGGTTCGTCCTTGACTCACGGATTCAAGTTTCATATCATCTTAGTTAAAAAGATCAAATAGTTATCACCAAAATAAACCTGGTATGATGAAAATAAACGCTCTTGGAATATTTTTGACACGACGGTGCAACTTTCACTGTACATACTGTTGCGCGGAAACAGGGCTAGATCCT
>JAFDJF010000394.1 GCA_019307645.1 Deltaproteobacteria bacterium | reverse complement strand
TGAACTGATTCAGCTTGTGCTGCAGGCCGACAAAGAGGTAAAACATGGCCGTGTAGTTCAGATAATGGATTTGGCAAAAAGTGCAGGCGTTTCATCCATTATCATTGCAGCCCAATGGGACCCCAAAAAGGTTTTTTGATTTTGAGTTCAACCAAAAAAGACAAGAAAAGAAAACTCTGGAAAATTCCACTAATTGTCATCTGCATCCTGAGCCCTATTGTGGCGTGGCTGGGATTTGGCGACCAGGGTCTTATACACCTTTATCACACAGAGATGGAGCGTCAGGCCTACATTGAAAGAATACGCCGGCTGACCGATGAGAATCAGGCCCTGCTCGATGAAATAAACCGCCTCCGTACGGATATGAAATATGTGGAAGACGTTGCCAGAAAGCACTTTAACATGGTAAAAGAAAACGAAGTCATTTACAGATTCGGCGAGGAGAAACAACGCAGTAATGATGCCGAGGCCTTGCCAATCAAAGCTCGAAGCGGTAATAACATCGGAAAACCCGAAAGGGAGGACTTGCATGATGAGGAAATCAAGTGATCTTCTGGACCAAATCCTGACCAACGGCCCCTCACAGAGCACCATTTTACTTATCCTCACAGCAATGAAAGAAGAAGGGTGGACCAGTGAAGTCATCCAGGGATGCATCAAGTCTTTGGACAACTACCCTGGCGACATTCACCTGAGAAAGCTGCTGGCAGAATCTTATCAGGAAGTGGGCTTCATTGGCCGGGCAGAGGAGGAACTGACCCGGGTTACTTCGGAAATAGACGACCTGTCCTCCGCCTACAAACTCCAGGCCCGGATTTACGCTCAGCAAGAGAGGCTTGATGAGTCTTTTGAGTCATTGAAACGATATCTTGTGCTCAACCCGGATGACCGGGAAGGCCTTGACCTTCTGGCCAAAATAAAACCTGCTGAACCTGAAATAGAATCAGAGGGGATACCGGTTGATGAAGAACCGCTACCAGAGATGGATGTACCGGAACCGGAGACAGAACCGGAGCCGGAATTGCTTGAAGCAGAACCGGCAATAGAAATACCTGAAGCAGAGCCTGAGCCGGAGGAGCAGACGCCCGTTGAGGAAGGCGCTCAGACTGAAGCAACAGAAGAAGAACAGGAAGACCCTGTTGTTGATCTGGCAACCCCGACTCTGGCGGAACTTTATTTCAGTCAGGGGCAAATCCCGGAGGCCGTCAATACTTATGAGAAGATCCTCTTGGACAACCCCGATGACAAGGCATCTGAACAGCGGCTCGCTGAATTGAAGGCATCAATTTCACAGGAGGCGAAACCTCTGCCCTCAAAAGAGGAAGTCGCCGGGATAAAAACAGAAAAAACCATCGCAATTCTTGAAAACTGGCTGAACAGCATCCAGACCATGGACAATGGCTGAAAAATCACCCCAATTCAATTTCCTTTCAACCGGCATCGGAAGTGTTCCCTTCCTGGATATTGAGGACACCTGCCGTGCTATTCTGGAACATTTCCCATCAATGCCCTTCTGGCCCCAGTTTGTAAAACGCAGTTATGTGGAAGACATGAGTGCCCAGTATTGTGAAGGCCTTCCCCTGCTGGAAATCAATAAACAGGAAAGAACGCTCGTTATATCTCCTGAAAAAGATGCCGAGTCGGAACTCACTGCTTTCTATGAACATTTCCTGGCCCTGGATATCGATCACTTCTCCATCAGCAGAAACCATGCCCCCGGTCTTTACACCATGCTGGATCTTATGGAACAGGACCCGGGGGACTACGGCCCATACGTCAAAGGTCAGACAGTGGGCCCTGTCACCTTTGCAGCAGGCATCCTGGATGGAAACGGAAAACCCGTGCTCCATAATCCGGAACTCCTGGAGGCCATGATTAACGGTCTTGCCATCAAAGCAGTCTGGCAGGCGCAACAACTGGGTAAAACCGGAAAAAAACCCATAATCTTCCTGGACGAGCCATACCTTTCCGGTTTTGGATCGGCCTTCTCCTCAATTCAACGCCATGAGGTCGTCAATATTCTTCGAACCATAATAGATTTCTTACGAGAAAGCACCGACGCGCTGACAGGGATTCACTGCTGCGGCAACACGGACTGGCCCATGATTCTTGAAGCAGGCCCGGACATCATCAATTTTGATGCATTTGAGTATATGGATCATTTTCTGCTTTATCCGGATGAGATTGTTCGGTTTCTCAAGGGGGGAGGGACAGTGGCCTGGGGAATTGTTCCGACCTTAGAGTTCAGCGGAAAAGAATCCGTTGATGGCCTTTTTAAAAAGTTAGAAGAAGGACTGGGCCGTATTCATGAATGGGGAATTAATTCTGAAATGCTTGCCGAAAGATCCCTCCTTACGCCGGCCTGCGGCATGGGACCCATGGACACTGAAGATGCAAAAAAGGGTATGGATTTACTCTCCCGGCTGTCTATGAAGTGCAGAGAAGTGTTGATTGGCTAGCACATTATATAATCATTTGTGATAATGGTCCCTTAATCTTTCGTTAAACAGGTTCTATTCTCATCCAAATATGGGCTTTCTGCCCCCCAATTCTTTGTAAGGTGAGGAAAACTCTTTTTTGGGCCGAATCGCCCCGCCTTTAATCACTTCATAAACCAGATGAATCTGGGTTCCTTCTTTTGAATATTCTTTCAGTTTGAGGGCATCCTTGTCTTTATCATATTTTCCTTCCAGTTCAGCGGTAACTTTGTTCATGAGATCTGAAAAAAGATACTCCTCTTCCAGGTTAAGGGCAACTTCCATGGTGGTCTCCATTTAATGTAAAAGAAATAGTAACTACTCAGGTTCAAAGGTTCACGGTTCAAGGTTAAAGCGATGAAGGAGGGGCTTATTCTTTAGACAAAGACCCTGTTCATCCACTTTTTTGATATGCAAACGGTTTGCCACACAAAGTCCAAGGAACACGCTATGTCGCTCTGGAAACATGAAGAAAATCCCGCCAAATCGGGATTAACCGTGAACCGCTGAACCCTGAACCTAACAACCTGAGTAGTTACAAGAAATAAACTTCTGAATTCCTGCCGTATCACACTGTCCACGCATAATTGTCTTCAGTAGGAGCATCCGGCGATATTCTGATATTAAAACATGTGGACATTAACTGATTAGAAACATTATTGCAACAACAACCGCTCCACGATGTAGAAATTATTTCAACATCACAACTAGTTTTTCCTTTGAAAACGGCATACTTCACCATATCCGGTAGATCTCGACAGGGATTCGTTCTTCAAAAGCAAGGGAAGACGAACTGACCGGGTTGGCCACCTGTCCTCTCTAATTAGTGTTTCAAACCCGGCATGGGACCGATGATTGGGAAAGTCGTCCAGGAATCTCTCTTGACATATGGGGGCATGTATAAGTTATAATTCTGAGGCAATTTCAAAATGCCCAATTTTGCCCAATCTCTGCGTCAAACTCAAATTTTGATGGGAAACCCGACAGCCACAGTTACGTATCTTTATTCATTTTTAAATCAAACTCAGGTTAATCGGCCTCATGAAAAGCGCACCTATTATTATTGTTCAACTTGTCCATATTGAAGGGCCAATGAAAGGGGAAATTCAGGAATTCTCTGAATCAGAGATCTCCATCGGCCGCCATCCCTCGTGCCAGGTACAATTTCCCAAAGACCTGACCACTATCTCTCGAAAACACGCCATGATCGTCCGGGAAGGCAATCGCTTCAAAATGATCAGCCAGGGTCCCAACGGGACATTTGTAAACGGGAAAAGGCTTGAAGAAGTATATCTTAAAG
>JAFDJF010000393.1 GCA_019307645.1 Deltaproteobacteria bacterium | reverse complement strand
GCCAGATCCTTTTTCCACAGGGGACGGTTTTCTGAAAGGTAGTTTATGGCCACACTGAGATAGTGATTGGGGTTCATCAGACCGCTGCTTTTTGCCACTATTCCATGGCGGTCAAAGTCGGTGTCATTTCCAAAGGAAATATCAAAATTATCCTTCATATCAACAAGCCCGGCCATAGCGTAGGGCGAGGAGGGATCCATCCGTATTTTGCCATCCCTATCCACGCGCATAAAGGAAAATGTCTGATCAAGATTGTCGTGAAAAACCTCCATGTTCAGGCCGTAACGTTTTTTGATGGCACCGTAGTATAACAAACCGGAACCCCCCAGAGCGTCAGCGCCGATACGGATATTGGACTGTGCGATAACATCCATATCGATCACATTGTTCAGATCCTCCACATAGGGGGTCATATAATCATAGTGATTAACCCTTTCACTCTTCAGCGTATCCTCAGGCGCCATTAGCTGGACCTCCCTGAGTTTACCTCCAAGGATTGCATTGGCACGAGCTTCAATCGTTCCTGTCACATCCGTACCCGCTGGGCCCCCATGGGGGGGATTATATTTAAAACCGCCATCTGTTGGCGGGTTATGGGAGGGGGTAATCACGATGCCGTCACATTTTTTTTCTCCATCCCGGTTATGGGTAAGGATGGCATGAGAGATGGTTTCTGTCGGTGTATAGGCGGAATCTGCACCAATGCAGACATCCACCTTATTGGCGACCAGTACCTGCAGGGCAGTGAGCTGGGCCGGCCAGGAAAGGGCGTGGGTATCAATGCCCATAAACAATGTTCCGCTGATTCCTTCTTCCCTGCGATAGTCACAGAGCGCCTGGGTAATAGCCTGGATATGAGCTTCATTAAAGCTGCGAAGCAGGGAACTGCCGCGATGACCGGAGGTACCGAAAACGACACGCTGACTCTGCTCCGCAACATCAGGCTGTTCGGTGTAATAAGCGGAAATGAGCTCCGCGACATTCACCAGTATGGATTTGGGGGCAGGTTTTCCTGCCAACGGACTGATATTCATAATCTTCTCCTATCATTCACTTAACGGCTGCCACCGGCACCGGTTGCACTTTCCAGATATCCTGACAATACTCCTGAATTGCCCGGTCTGAGGAGAACTTTCCAATTCGTGCAACATTCAGAATTGACATGCGGGTCCATAGGTCCTGATCGCGCCAGGTTTCGCTGACTTTATCCTGACAATCAATATAAGACTGATAATCCGCCAATAACATATATTGGTCCTGGTATAACAGTTCATCCACCAGGGGTTTAAACAGATTGACATCACCGTGGGAAAAATAACCCTGGCTAATCAGGTCCAGCACTGATCTGAGCGTTTTGTTATCTTCATAGTATTCTCTGGGGTTGTAACCCCGGGTTTTAAGATCAGCCACTTCCTGAACCGTCAGACCAAACAGGAAGAAATTCTCTTCCCCAACTTCCTCTCTGATCTCGACATTAGCACCATCCAGCGTACCGATTGTCAACGCCCCATTCATTGAAAACTTCATATTGCCGGTTCCTGAAGCTTCCAGACCTGCAGTGGAAATTTGTTCGGATAGATCGGCCATTGGATAAACCCGATGCCCCAATTTAACATTATAGTTCGGGACAAATACTACCTTCAGCCGCCCCCCGACATCCGGGTCATTGTTAACCACATCAGCAACTGATGTAATCAGTTTGATAATCAACTTGGCCATAAAATATCCCGGCGCTGCTTTGCCACCAAACACAAAAGTGCGGTGAATCATATCAATATCCGGATTTTGTTTGATGCGGTTATACAAAGTGATGATATGCAGGACATTCAGATATTGACGTTTGTATTCATGCAATCTTTTCACCTGTACATCAAACATTGATTCCGGATTTACCTCTACACCGGTATGTTCCAGGGCAAAAGCAGCCTGTTCCTGCTTATTTTCCAGTTTCACCTGGCGCCAGCGAGACATGAATTTGGCATCATCCGCAAAATCCTCCAGTTGCCTGAGTTTATTCAGGTCGGTAACCCAACTGTCACCAATTTTTTCCGTGATCAAAGCCGACAGCCTTGGATTACTCAGCGCCATCCAGCGTCGAGGCGTAACACCATTGGTTTTGTTGCTGAATTTCTCGGGAAACAATTCATAGAAATCATGCAGTAAATGGGTAGTAAGCAGCTTTGTGTGTAATTCAGCGACACCATTGACAGCATGACTGCCGACACAGGCTAAATTCGCCATGCGAACGGATTTCCCACCCGCCTCACCAATCAAGGACATTCTGGCAATACGTTCATTATCATCAGGATATCGGGTTCGAACCTCATCGAGAAAACGCCGATTGATCTCATAAATGATTTCCAGATGTCTGGGCAGCACGCTCTTGAACAGAGGTAAAGACCAGGTTTCAAGAGCCTCCGGCAACAAGGTATGGTTGGTATAGGCAAAAGTGTGACGGGTAATATTCCAGGCCTGATCCCAGCTCATATCATGCTCATCCACTAACAGGCGCATCAATTCGGCCACCGCAATGGATGGATGTGTATCATTCAGCTGGCCGGTAAAGCGCTTATGAAAATCATCCAGAGAACCACCAAATTGCAGTTGGGTAAATATCATATCCTGAAGAGAACAGGAAACAAAAAAATATTGCTGCTGTAAACGCAGGCGTTTGCCTTGCTCGGTTTCATCATTCGGATAAAGGATCTTGGTAATGTTTTCCGAATCCATTTTTTCCTGTACCGCTCCCATATAATCGCCGACATTGAAGTCCTGAAAATCAAAGGACTCCGGCGCCTGTGCAGACCAGAGTCGCAATAGATTGGCAGTATCGACCTTGTAACCCAGAATCGGGGTATCGTAAGCGGCTCCCATCACCACACGGCTTGGTACCCAGCGGACGCGCAAACAATCCTGATCATCTTTCCAGGTTTCCGTATACCCACCATATTTTACCTGATAAGTACGCTCAGGGCGGTGCAGCTCCCAGGGATTTCCCAGGCGCAGCCATTTATCGGTGATTTCGACCTGCCAGCCATCTTGAATTTCCTGATCGAACATGCCATATTCATAGCGAATGCCATAACCTATGGCCGGTACCTGCAAAGTGGCAAGAGAATCCATGTAACAGGCTGCGAGACGCCCCAGGCCGCCATTGCCCAGTCCGGGTTCTTCTTCCTGCTCAAACAGGTCTTCCAGCTTGATATCATAAGAGTCCACGGCTTTCCGCATTTCCTCAAACACACCAAGGTTGATCAAGTTATTGTGTAAATGAGGCCCCAACAGAAATTCGGCAGAAAAATAACAAACCAGTCTGATATCGTTTTTCGTATAGGTTTCGACGGAATCAATCCAGCGTCGCAATAGACGGTCTCGAACAGTATAAGCAACAGCGAGATAGTCATCATTTTCAGTGGCAGCGCCTGGAAATTTTCCCTGCACATAGAACATATTATCTTCGATGGCTTGAATCAGGTTAGGTACACTCTCTCCGGTGCGGTCATCTTCAATTATTGGCTGGTTTTTTTCACCCTTCTTCACTTTTTTCTCCTTTTTGACCCTCTTTAGTTTTTTCTACTGTGTGGCATTGCTATCTATCACTATAATCTGAGTTCATTGATCCGGTGCTTGTTTCGTTCCAGTACACTGAACGGGGTGCTAAGCCTCGTCTCTACAACGTTCTTGATTGCACTCTTAGAAAACTTCCGTTATGCTTTTAAGCTACACTATCGATAGTTTTAACAACGTTATCAACGGTGAATCCAAAAAGTTCAAACAG
>JAFDJF010000392.1 GCA_019307645.1 Deltaproteobacteria bacterium | reverse complement strand
TGAACCGCCGCCTCGGCAACGCGAATGGTAGGCGTCGCACCAATGGGGTTGGTTGCAATGACACCCCCGGACGGATTAACCGGGAAATCCCCCTCTATCTCGGTTATCCCCTGTTCAATCAGTTTCCATCCCTCATTTTTTTCGCAAAAATGGAAATGCTCATAGAGGTTCATTTCCTCCCAGTTTGACGGCTCATAGATCTCGGCCATATCGATGTCTTTTCTGGGGTTTGTTATCCCGTTTCGCGTATATATTTTTTCGCAGGCAACAGTTTGTGTATACGTTTCTTTCCCTGTGGGATCGCCAAAGGTTCCAGCACGAAAGGGTTCCTGATGAACCACTTCGCAATCTGCAATCCAGACCGGTTTTTTGGAAATTCTTTTTGCCTGTTTCTCAGACGCAATGACCAGGGCACAGGCGCCGCTTGACTGGGGACAGAAATCCAGCAACTTCAGGGGCCAGACCAGATACCCTGAATTCATCACATCGTCTATGCTCTTGAGCCCGAGTTGCAGATGCGCATTTTCATTTAAGCACGCTCCGCGATCCGCTTTTAGCCGTACCAAGGATGCATGTTCTTCTGTTGCGCCTGAAGTTTTCATATAGGATAAGGCCTGCTTGGCAAACTCCCCGATTGCCCCGGTGGTGGCGCCTTTTCCCCAGACCGGTGTGGCAGCAGCTGTAATGGCAGCAGTAGTTTCACCGCAATCCTGCTTTTCAAAACCGACAATCAGCGCCACATCCTGAAGACCCGCAGACACCATATTAAAGGCTTCCGCGACCACGGAAGCACCGCTGGTGCCGCCGGTGCACACCTTGTAGCCCGGTTTCATAAAGGCACCCATCTCTACAGCGCTACCATGGTCAGGCAGATAGATGCCTTCAAAGGTTTCCATATTACTGGAATAAACCGCCTCAATGTCCTTTATGGTCAGATCCGCATCGGTCAATGCCTTTCGCACAGCCTCATTGATCATATCCGGCATGGTCACATCACGACGGTTACTCCTGTGTTTGGTTTGTCCGATTCCTATGATTGCTACATTATTCGGCATGTCTCACCTCCCGTTACTCGTTACCCAAAACCATCACGCATTGGTGTTGGCCGCATATTCCTGTCATCCCGTGTGCCAGGGCTACCTTTGCTCCGTCAACCTGTCTTTCGCCTGCCTCACCCCTTAGCTGAAGTACTGATTCAGCCAGACGGGCCATTCCTGCCACGCCATTGGGGTTTCCGGCCAGCATACCGCCTGAAGGATTCACCGGCAGGTCGCCATTGAGTTCTGTTTTCCCTGAATCAATCAGCTTGCCTCCCTCTCCCCTGCCACAGAACCCGAGGCCTTCCATCCACATCAACTCCTGATAGGTGTATTCCCCGGATATCTCCGCCACATCGATTTCCCTGGACGGATCATTTATGCCCGCCATACTGTAAGCCTTTTTGGCAGCTACGCTGAGCGCCTCACAATCCGCAAGATCCCTGTCCCCCAGATAGTGGGCCTCGTAACAGTTGGACGCGCCCAATATCCAGACAGGATTCTTTGTAAGTTCTCTGGCCCTTTTTTCCGGGGCCAGAATCATGGCGCAGGCCCCATCAGAAATGGGCTTGGCATCCAGCTCCCGGATGGGAGAAGACAGCATCTTTGAATTGAGAACATCTTGTATGGTTATGTCCATGGGCTCCTGAGCGAACGGGTTTCTTTTGGCATTTGCCCGGTTTTTTACGGCCACCTTTGCACACTGCTCTGCCGAGATTCCATATTTTGACATATAGCGCTGTGCCTGCATTCCAGCGGCCGAGAGGAAATCCAACCCCAAAACCCTCATAAGCGTCGGATCAAAGGCGGCATTTTCAATCAAAGACTTCTCTCCCATGGATTCTTTCATATGTGCTACCACCAGCACGATCTCCTGGTGGCCGGACAGGACCTGGCCCATTGCGCAATAAACCGCATTAATGCCGTCCTCTGCCACCTTGTCCTCATGACTCAAGTGGGCCCCGACAAACTGCTGAATATTCATGTTAGATATGGTTCTGCCGTCCCAGAAATCCTGAGAGCTTGTTACGGCAGAATCAACATCCGACAACGTCAAGCCCGCCTCTTCCAGCACCGGCTTGATCGCCTCATATGCCAGCTCACCCTCAAATGCATCACTCCGGTCCGTTTGATACCGGGTCTGACCGACAGCGACAATGCCTACTCTATCCGCCATACATACCTCCCTATTTTTTTAAGGTTCTGATTTATAAAACAACATACCCCCAACCGGGGAGGATAACTTCACTGCGCCGAAGGCGAGTTTCCCTGGCCGGTTGTTATAATACCCAAAAACGAGCAGATAAGACTGTTGATGAACTCGTAAAAAGTCGAAAAACGCCCTCCTTCGTCATTCCGGCGGAGGCCGGAATCCACTTATATCAAATAGTTCCAGCTTGTCTGGACTCCAGTTTTCACCGGAGTGACGACTTTTTACGAAACCATCACTGTTGGGTTCGGAAAAGATGGACCTATCGGTCCATTAGATATTTTATCGAAAAATTAATGTCAAGGAAAAAGCATCCATCTTTTGAAGGACGCAGCTCTGATTAAAAAATGCTTGACTTATTAATAAGTTTGATTATATTTGCTGTTCCAGAAAATACGATGCACTATATAAATGAGGTCCTCCATAGCCATCACAATTGCTGTTTTTTCGTCATGTTAGATACCACCCAAACCGGGCAAAGATGAACCAGCACAACACAAACATGAGTATCTCTGAGCTCTCCGCACATGCAAACATTCCCGTGTCAACCATTAAGTTCTACATCAGAAAAGACCTTCTTTCCGGGCCTGTAAAAACAGGCCGTACCAGAGGATACTATACGCTGAAACATCTGAACCGACTGAATCTCATTCAAAAATTTAAAAAAGACGGGATTATGACTCTCGACAAGATTCGAGAAACGCTTCAGGTGATCGATCACCAGGCAGAAGGCGAAAAGGCTGAAGATTCGAAATCCCTCTCAACCCAGCGATCCGACATCATCGAATCTGCAATTCACCTCTTCCGCGAAAAAGGCTATGAGGCGGTCACCATCACCGATGTTATCAAGGCCGCCGGAATCGGTAAAAGCACATTTTATAGACATTTCTTAAACAAAAAGGAAGTCTTTCTTGCGTGCATAGAAACCATACTACTCAAAGAGTCTGCCAGCTTGGGTATCAGCGGCCTGGATGATGAAAAAGACATCTTAAAAGTTTTCGATAAATATTCTGAGCTCTTTTACAGCGCCAGCCCTTTGTGGCGAGATGTCATCAACATGCTTCGTTCAGCCACCACATACAATCCGGCGGAGTTTGCCCCAAAACTGGGGGAAGTCATCCAGCTCAAGATCCAACGGTACAAGAAGCGCATCAGCAAAGGAATTCAGCGGGGCGTGTTTCGTCAGGTCGACCCTGAGCTGATGGCGGTAATGGTTATGGGGATCGAAGAATATTGTTCCGAATACATCGAATTTCTTTTAAAGAGTGATCAAAAGGAGGAGACCCAGAGAGAAAAAATCCATGAAAAGGTTAAGGATATACTTCTTTACGGCGTATTAAAGCGATAAAACTTCACATTTTTGCGCGAGCCCTTAGGGCCGTGGAAAAAATAAATTGTCCCAAGTAGCGCTCAGATTCAAGTTGGATTTGTTCGATCCGAAATGGCAAAGCCGCAGGAATAGCAAGACTATTTTGAGGACTTTGCCATTGAGGATCGGACAAAGACGACCTGAAGATGGGATGCTAAATCTAAGACCAAGGTGACAGGTTTTCATTGATGAGGAGTCAATAATGGAATCAGTAACGGCCCAAAATGGACAGGGTGCCGTGGTGGTAGTAGGTGGTGGGATCGCCGGGATGCAGGCGGCCCTGGATTTAGCCGATTCAGGATTTTTTGTTCATCTCGTGGAGAAATCTCCGGCCATTGGTGGGGTTATGGCTCAATTGGACAAAACCTTTCCCACCAATGACTGTGCCATGTGAATTATCTCGCCGAAACTGGTCGAGGTCGGCCGGCATATCAATATCAAACTACATACCTGCTCAAATATTGAAGGCATTGAGGGTGAAGAGGGAAATTTCCGTGTAAGCATCCATAAATTCCCCCGTTTTATTGACACAGAAGCATGTACTGCATGCGGGGACTGTGCAGAGGTTTGTCCT
>JAFDJF010000391.1 GCA_019307645.1 Deltaproteobacteria bacterium | reverse complement strand
GGTCCCGCATTCGGGACAAACATCGTCAAAGGGTTCATCCCATATGGCAAAACGGCACTCTGGATACTGGTTGCATGCATAGAACTTTCGGCCCTTCCTGGATGCCTTTTCCACTACCATACCCTTGCAGTCCTTATTGGGGCATGGAACATTCGTACTTATGGACTCGGTATGCGTACACTTTGGATAATTCTCACACGCCAGAAACCGCTGTCCTGCACGGCCCCTTTTCACTACCATTCTGGCGCCGCAGACCTTGCATTTGACGTCTGAAGGCGCCGCCTCCAACTCGTTTGAATCCTTTGATATGATGTCCCGGGTATTCTTACATTCAGGATATCCGGAACAGGCGAGAAAAGGACCAAACCTGCCACTCTTTGCCACCATAGGCTGGCCGCACATCTCACATGGCTCCTCTTCTTCTCCCACCTCGGGCGTTTGTTCCGCAACAATCTTTCCCTTATCGTCCCTGCTGAAATTGCACGTGCTTTTGCATTCGGGATAGCCGGTACAAGCCAAAAACACTCCGTTCTTACCTGACTTTATCACCATCGGCCGATTGCATTCCGGGCATGAAATGTCGGTCTGAACTTCTCCTTTCATTTCCTGCCCTGCCTTTTCCAGGTCTTTCTGGAATGACTTGTAGAAATCCTCCATCACACGGGTCCATCTGACATCACCCCGCTCAATCTTGTCCAGGTCATTTTCCATCTGCGCAGTAAAAGAGGTGTTCAATATGTCGGGAAAACTCTTGACCAGCAGATCTGTGACCAGAAACCCCAGCTCTGTGGGTTTGAAACGCCGTTTTTCAACAGCCACATAATCTCTGCTATTGATATTGGCCAGAATGGCCGCATAGGTTGAGGGTCTGCCGATCCCGTTTTCCTCCAGGGCCTTAATAAGCGTTGCCTCTGTATATCTTGGCGGCGGTTGTGTAAAATGCTGGGCCGGCTCAAGCTTAATGAGGTTGAGGAGTTGTCCTTTCTCAAGAGGCGGGAGTTGTCCATCCCCGTTTTTGTCTGCCACTGAATTCGCCGAATCCTTTTGATACAGCGTTGTAAACCCCTTGAATACCACCACAGACCCGGATGCCTTGAACAAGGCCTTGCCCGCACCTATCTCTGCCTGCGTCTGATCAAGTATTGCAGGACTCATCTGAGAGGCAACGAATCTTTTCCAGATAAGTGTATACAAATTAAGCTGATCTTTTGTAAGGTAAGATTTCACGATATCCGGACTGAGCTCTGTAGACGTGGCCCGTATGGCTTCATGTGCTTCCTGGGCACCTTTTCGGCTCTTAAAACGATTTGGCTTGGCCGGCAGGTAGTCCTTCCCAAAGGTCTTCTGTATATAATCTCTTGCCTGAGAAACAGCGTCATCTGAGAGACGGAAGGAATCCGTTCTCATGTAGGTAATGAGCCCCACCTGACCACGGTCCCCCAGTTCGACACCCTCATAAAGACTCTGGGCAATCGACATGGTCTTTTTCGCAGTAAACCTAAGCTTCCCGTGAGCTTCCTGCTGCAGAAGACTGGTGATGAAAGGGGGCGGAGAATACCTCTTTTTCTGTTTTTTGGTGACCTTCTCTACCCTGAAGTCCTCTTTGTCCGTTTCGGAAACAATCTTCCGTACCTGCTCCCCATTTTTCAGATCGATCTTTTTGTCTGAATACTTGAACAACTTGGCCTCGAACGGGGGGGGCTCTTTTGATTCCAGGTGGGCGGTCAAAGACCAGTATTCCTGGGAATCAAATGCATGAATCTCTCGTTCCCTGTCACAGATCATTTTTACTGCAACCGACTGGACCCGTCCGGCGCTGAGCCCTCGCTTGACTCTGGTCCACAGCAGGGGAGACAACTGGTATCCCACGAGACGGTCCAGTACTCTCCTGGCCTGCTGAGACTCAAATTTGTCTTCATTCAGCTCCTGTGGAGAGGAAACCGCTTCCCGGATGGCCTTTGGGGTGAGTTCATTGAAAAGGACACGAAAAATCTGATGCTTACCCTTCTTAAACTCCCCGGCAATATGCCAGGCGATTGCCTCCCCTTCCCTGTCAGGGTCAGGGGCCAGATACACGGCATCAACATCCTTTCCGGCATCCTTCAATGCCTTCAGTACCTTGCCTTTTCCCTTAATCGTTACATACTCAGGCTTAAAGTTTCTTTCTATATCCACGCCAAGCGTTTTAACAGGCAGGTCCTTGACATGGCCGACCGAGGCCATGATCTTAAAGTCAGGCCCCAGGTATTTCTTGATTGTCCTGGCTTTAGCCGGTGATTCAACAATGAGTAAATTTTTTGGCATTCTTAGGTTCCGTCTTATGAGTTATGGTGTTCAGTACAAGGTATTTCGCGATTTTACCCTATCTTCTGATTGCTGGTTGCTGGATTCCGGCTCTCCACTACGCTGCGGCCGGAATGACATAATTTGTTGCCAGGTTAATAGTTCACTGTCCTCTGTTGTCCGTCGTCTGCCCTCTGATTACTGGTCACTGGTTACTGGATACTGATCACTGCCTTCACTTTACAAACCTCTTCCCCATTAACTGTCTTACAAGGCCTTTTAATTCCAGACCCATCAAAACACTGGATACTTCACCCGCATCCATTTCCCCCTGCCTCACGACTTCATCAATATGCATGGGGTAATCTCCGAGGATTTCATAAATCTTTTTCTCGGATTCGTTCAGTTCAGGCAATGTGTCATTCATGCCTTCAAAATTACAGTTCTCCTGAACGGGGCAATTACTAAACCCGAACTCCTCTAAGATATCATCAGCGTTCTCGATCAGTTTGGCGCCCTGCTTGATCAAAAAATGGGTGCCGGTACTTTTGAATGAGTCGATACTTCCCGGGACTGCAAATACATCGCGCCCCTGGTCCAATGCCAATGAGGCGGTAATCAAAGAACCGCTGTTCCTTGTGGCTTCAACAACCACAACACCTCTGCTGAGGCCGCTTATGACCCTGTTCCGTATGGGAAAATTTTTGGGTTCAGGCGCACTGCCTGTGGGAAATTCGGAGATCACAGCGCCTCTTTCTGATATCTGTTCTGAAAGCTTTTTATTTGTGGCGGGATAAACCCGATCTATTCCGGTCCCAATAACCGCCAGAGTAAATCCCTTCCCCCTCAGACAACCATTATGAGCGGCGGAATCAATCCCTTTTGCCATGCCGCTTACCACACCCACACCACGTCTGGCAAGCCCAAACCCGATTTTTTCTGCCGCCTTAATCCCATAATGCGTCGGAAGTCTCGATCCAACAACGGCAACAAATGTCCGACTATTCGGGATCTCTTTTCCCCTGACATATAACACCATGGGAGGAGAGTGAATTTCTTTCAGTAGCGCAGGGTACGTTGGGTCATTGTATGTAATGATCCTGGCATTACATTTCTCAACCTTTATTAACTCTTTTTCCGGGTCCAAAGTAAACTGCTTGCTTACGATTTTGCGGGCAATTTCTTTACGAACCCCCTTCACGTTCACCAGTTCAGAAAATCCCGCCTCAAAAATGCCTTTTGGGCTGCCAAATTTTTCAATCAAGTGCCTGAAGGCACTGTTGCCCAGGCCCGGAATCAGATAAAGGCCCAGCCAGGACAATATTTCCTCTGAAGACATTTTCATGAATTTAATCCCCGTCCCTTAGATGGCGGCGAGTATAAAACAGAGACGCATAAGATAGTCAAGCGTTTTCTTTGGCTTGACAACAGGATCTATACCGGTTAAATTCTTTTAGGATTTTTTTGTAAACCCCTTCTCAGGGTTCGCGGGCAATAAGATCAGTTGCGCTTGCGAAATCACTCCGTGGCGTGACTTCACCCTTGGATCTCCCCGATGAACCGGGATCTTTCGCACGGTATTCTCGACTTTTGCAGCGTTAGGGCCAATCGCATTAACTTAACAGAAAATTCAGTTTATTCTCCCGAAATGCATACAACATGGTTTATGAAAACTGAATAATCGAATAACGATTACATGAATTCCAAATGACGAAGGAAGGAGTTTTTATCAATTATATAAAATAAATAGAGCGAAGCGATTCCATACTTCGTCATTCGTCATTCGTTATTCGATATTCTGCGGTTCAAAATATTCCCCGCATGTGAGCAAACCCGGATACTTGAGTTTACTCAAAATTGCTAAGTTGATGACATTGACGTTAGTGTAAATTCAG
>JAFDJF010000025.1 GCA_019307645.1 Deltaproteobacteria bacterium | reverse complement strand
TCTCGACCTGATCGACTCGAACCGAGGGATCTACTCTAAGGAGATTGGTCGGTTTTTCCTCTTCCAACTGGAATTTATTCAGTCCGATGACGACCCTCTCCCCCTGCTCGATCTCACGCTGATATCTGTATGCACTATCCTGGATTTCGCGCTGGACATAACCCTGCTCAATGGCAGAAACAGCGCCGCCCATTTCATCTATTTTTTTAATGTATTCCTCTGCCCTGTCACATATTTCCGTGGTCAGAGATTCTATGAAATATGATCCGGCCAGGGGATCGACCGTGTCCGCCACTCCTGACTCATTAGCGATTAGTTGCTGTGTACGGAGTGCAACCTGGACAGCCTCTTCCGAAGGAAGGCACAAGGCTTCATCCATGGAATTTGTATGCAGGGACTGGGTGCCTCCCAGGACTGCAGACAACGCCTGAAAGGCAACACGTACGATATTGTTTTTGGGCTGCTGTGCTGTCAGTGTACATCCAGCGGTCTGTGTATGAAAACGAACCATCTGTGATCTGGGGTTCTTGGCATTGAACCTTTCCTTCATGATTTTGGCCCACAACCGCCGGGCAGCCCTGAATTTTGCAATTTCCTCAAAAAAATCCAGATGGGAATTGAAAAAGAACGAAAGCCTGGGGCCAAAGGTGTCCACATCAAGACCGACCTGCTGGGCCGCCTCAACGTAAGAAATACCGTTTGCCAGAGTAAAGGCCACCTCCTGCACGGCTGTTGAACCTGCCTCTCTGATATGATACCCGCTGATACTGATCGTGTTCCACAAAGGGACATCTTCTGCGCAGTATGAGAATATGTCAGTGATAATCCGCATGGAAGGTTTTGGCGGAAATATATATGTCCCTCTTGATGAGTATTCTTTTAAAATATCATTCTGTATGGTACCCCTCAATTTATCCGCCGGCACACCCTGCTTTTCTGCGACAGCAATGTACATGGCCAGCAAAACAGCTGCCGGCGCATTGATGGTCATAGAAGTGCTGACCTTACCCAGGGGTATGCCATCAAAAAGGGTCTCCATATCCTTGAGAGAATCAATGGCAACCCCAACCTTCCCCACTTCACCAATGGACATCTCGCTGTCAGAATCATAACCTATTTGAGTCGGGAGGTCGAAAGCAACGGACAATCCTGTTTGACCCTGATCAAGAAGAAACTTGTATCGTCTGTTGGATTCCTCGGCAGTGGCAAAGCCCGCATACATCCTCATGGTCCAGTAACGACCCCTGTACATGGTGGGCTGAGCACCTCTGGTGAATGGGTATTCTCCGGGCAAACCGATCTCAGACAAATAGTCATCATCCGTGTGGTCAATAGGCGTATAGAGCCTTTTTACCGGGATCCCGGATGTATTGATAAAATCCGGCTTTCTTTCCGGACGCTTTTCCAGCTTCTGTTCCACGCCCTCTGTCCATTTATTTAATATATCCGACAGACCTTCGTTTGCATTTTGACTAGACATGACACCCTCCTATAAAAAAAGGTATAAAGTGTAGGGTGTAAGATAGATTCTATTTTTTTACCGTATACCTTTTACCATACACCTTATACCGTAAACCTTGTACCGTATACCGTACACCTTTAATTTTATCCGTCTGGTTTAAGGGTTGCTGAGATCTCTTTAAAGCGGGATATTTCCATGGCGTCTTTCAGGGAGGGAATCCTTTTTGTGCTTGAGCATCTGCAGGGCCTTTATCAACCTTGGCCGGGTGTTCTCCGGAAATATGATCTGGTCAATGTAGCCCAGCTCCGCAGCCTTGAATGGACTGGCAAAGTTGTTCCTGTACTCTTCAATAAGCTTCTGCCTGGTCGCCCCAGGATCTTCCGCCGCGGCAATCTCTTTCTTGAACACGATGTTTACCGCTCCCTCAGGGCCCATGACCGCTATCTCGGCAGTGGGATAGGCATAGTTGATATCACCACCATGATGCTTGCTGGACATTACGTCATAGGCACCGCCATAGGCCTTGCGGGTGACAACCGTGATCTTTGGCACCGTGGCCTCACAATAGGCATAGATGATCTTGGACCCGTGCTTGATAATGCCGCCGTACTCCTGGTTGACTCCGGGCAGAAACCCCGGCACATCCACAAATGTAACAATCGGGATATTAAAGGCATCACAGGTCCGTACAAATCTGGCACATTTTACAGAGGCGTTGATATCAAGGCACCCTGCCAGAAATTTGGGCTGATTGGCGACAATTCCAACCACTGTCCCCTTCAAACGACCAAAACCCACCACCATGTTCTTTGCAAAGTGTTTCTGCACCTCCATAAACTCACAATGATCCAGAACCTTCTGGATAATATCCTTTATGTCATATGGCATCCTGGGGTTGGTCGGAACCACATCGTTCAGGGATTTATCTGTCCGTTCAGGGTCATCCGTGCATACAATACTACGGGGCGACTTCCAGCAATTCCTGGGCAGATACTCAAGAAGCTGTTTGACCCTGTCAAGAGCGTCCTTGTCGGATTCCTCTGCAAAATGGGCCACGCCGCTCTTGGTGTTGTGGCTCATGGCACCGCCGAGTTCTTCGGCCGTCACCTCTTCGGAGGTAACCGCCTTTATGACATCAGGGCCTGTTATGAACATGTTGCTGGTCTTTTTGACCATGACAATGAAATCCGTCAAGGCCGGAGAATAAACCGCACCTCCGGCACAGGGGCCCATGATGACCGAGATCTGAGGAATAACACCGGATGACCAGACATTGCGTTTGAATATCTCCCCGTAACTCCCAAGGCTTACGACTCCCTCCTGAATCCTGGCACCTCCTGAGTCATTCAACCCAATGACAGGCGCACGGTTTTTAAGCGCCAGGTCCATGACCTTGCACACCTTTTCTCCAAACGCCCCGCTTAGAGAACCGCCCAGCACCGTAAAATCCTGAGAAAAGATAAAAACAAGCTTCCCGTCCACCGTACCATAGCCCGTCACGACCCCATCACCGGGAAATTTCTTCTTCTCCATCCCGAAATCGTAACACCGGTGGACAACAAATTTGTCTATCTCCTGGAAAGAGCCCTCATCAAGAAGATAATCAATCCTCTCCCTTGCAGTCATCTTTCCCTTGGCATGCTGAGCTTCAATTCGCTTCTCGCCGCCCCCCAGTTCAGCCTCACGATTCCTTCTTTCCAGTTCTGCGATTTTTTCTTCTATGTCCATAAAAAAACCCCTCCCAGGGCAGTCCCCGCACAGGGAAAAACATGTCGTCAATATCTCCGGGGTTATAAACAGCCTTTACTCAAGAACGACCAGAACAGCCTCACCCTCTACGCCTTCGCCTTTACTGCAGTTTATCTCTTTTACTGTGCCTGATTCCTCGGCAACCACGGGCAGTTCCATCTTCATGGCCTCAAGAATCACAACCTCATCTCCTTCGTTTATCGCGTCACCAACATTCACCTTTATGTCGATTATCTTTCCAGCCATCGGGGCTTTAATTTCACTCACAGCCAATACCTCCTATGTTGATTTGTTTTAACCAGGCGCGGTCAGTTCAAAGGGATTTACACCAAAAGCCTTCAGGTTCTTTTACCCATACAAACCGCGTAGCCGGTTCTTATTAAAAGGGCTATATATCATTCAATATATTATCTTTGTCAAGAATAATTCTGAAAAGGTATGGATTTCTTGACACGGTTTGCCCGTGCAATTATATTTGCCGTACCATTTTTAGTTATCAAATCCGTTCACACGGTAAAATAGCCAAATTATACTTTTTGACTGTGGCCGTCCTTTTCCCGGCTGGCCGGAACAATTCAGTCAGGCAAGTGTAGAAGATCCAACTAACTGATAAGACGGACCAATCAGCAAAATTGGAGTAGGGTTGTTTAACTCAAGGGATGAAGATTTCCATACCCATAAACTGTCAGATTCCCGTCTTGAAACGGCCATTTTCTCCCCGAATCGTATGTCATCCCCTCCGGCCGGTAGGCCCCACGGGGTGGAAACGGCCCCGGTGATTGCGCCATCCATATCTGGCACAAAAAATGCATAATAAAACACATTCGAGGGTGACATTCCTTCCAAAAGCCGGGATCTGTTTCTAAATCAAGAACGACACCGTCCTTTATCAGGGGACGCAGATTACAGGATGTGGCCTTCAAAAACTGTCAATTCGAACAGTAGTAAATTAAATGGCTCCTTGATCGGGAAGCCCATCATTTTCTAGGAGATACCAAAGGAGGAACAAAATGCCAGTCTACGCTTGGGTTGCTGAAACCAAGAAAGGCAGAAAGCTCAAAGGGGAACTTGACGCTGCGGATGAAAAGATAGCACAGAGCCAGTTGAAGCGACGCAACCTCAAGGTCAAAAAGATAAAAGAAAAGCCAAAGGACCTTTTTGGAAATATTGCTTTGTTTCAACCCAAAATTACGAAAAAAGATCTCGTTATCTTTACCAGACAGTTCTCGACCATGATTGATGCCGGTCTTCCCCTTGTCCAGGGCCTCAACATTCTTGCCGAACAGACAGAAAACCCCACATTCCGACTGCTCTTAAAAAAGGTTGTTGGCGACGTCGAAAGTGGCGCCAGTTTAAACGAGGCGCTGAAAAAGCACCCACATGTATTTGATGATCTATTCGTACATCTTGTGGCCGCAGGAGAAGTCGGGGGTATTTTGGACACCATTCTGCAACGCCTCGCAGCTTATATAGAAAAGGCGGAGAAGCTCAAATCGCAGATAAAGGGTGCCATGACTTATCCAATCGTTGTCATGGTAATTGCAGCTTTAGTCTTAGGCGTGATCATGATTTTCGTCATACCTGTCTTCCAGGAGATGTTTGAAGGCGGAGGGAACGCCCTTCCCCTTCCGACCCAGATTGTTGTGGACCTTAGTGATTTTACTGTAAACTACATACTCCATATCATTATTGCTCTGGTCGCGCTTTTCATCGGATTCAAGCAATTCAGAAAGTCCGCGTTTGGAAAAAAACAAACAGACGCACTGGCCTTAAAACTACCGATATTTGGAAATTTGTTAAGAAAGGTGGCCGTGGCCAGGTTTACACGTACTTTAGGAACAATGATCAGCAGTGGTGTGCCGATCCTGGATGCCCTGGACATCTGTGCCAAGACATCAGGCAATGTTATCCTGGAAGAGGTGGTTTATGAAGTCCGTGCAGACGTTTCTGAAGGACAAACCATGGCAGAACCGCTTTCCCAAAACGACATATTCCCCAACATGGTAACTCAGATGATCGCTGTGGGCGAAGCAACAGGTGCACTCGACACCATGCTTGACAAAATCGCCGACTTTTACGACGACGAGGTGGACGTCGCTGTCGCAGCCCTGACATCCATGTTAGAACCCCTGCTCATGGTCTTCCTTGGCGGCTCCATAGGCGGTATTGTTGTTGCCATGTACCTGCCCATCTTCGCGGTTGCTGGAAACATGTAGGGCTTCAGATCTTACCGGCATTGACGTAAGGGCCGTGGGCATCTCTTTTCAGAAGTCCGCCTCTCTCCTATCCCCAGACCTTTACCTCAAACCCCTAAATAGTGCCCGAACGAAAACTGTTTTTTTCGCCAATATCTACGTCAGATAAAAATTTTAATCCTCAAAATACTGAATGTATTCCTACGGTTAAAATTTTGATCTTCCTTGATCTTGACGAAAAATCCTAGTCTTCGTTCAGACACTAAATGCAATAACAGCCTTTTCGTGCAATATTTTCAATCCACTCTGGAAACGCCCGCCATTTGTCTTGGACAAATACTGTTACATTAAATATACTGATGTACAATTATTTGAAAATCCTTTGTAACGGGTTCAAAGGTTCACGGTTAAACCCGATTTCATCGGAATTTTCTTCATGTTTCCAGAGCGACATAGCGTGTTCCTTGGACTTTGTGTGAAAAACCGTTTGGCATATCAAAAAACCGGATGAACAGGGTATTTGTGTAAAGAATAGAGACCTTCCTTCATCGCTTTGAACCTTGACTGTCGGAGCGAAGCGAAAGCGGGAAACCGTGAACCTTTTAACCTTGAGTTATATTGTCCCTTTCAAGCATCTCATATGTCCATATTAAACCAGCGTTGGTTTTCAAATATCAGCCGTCCAAGCCGCTATCTTGGAAACGAGGTTAACTCCGTCAGGAAAAACCCTGCCCACACAGAGGTATCCATTGTCCTTGCTTTCCCCGATGTCTATGAAATAGGCATGTCACACCTGGGCCTCAAAATCCTCTATGACATCTTAAACAGGCCCCGGTGGCTGGTCGCTGAAAGGGTTTTTTGCCCCTGGGTCGATCTGGAAAAAGAGCTGAGGCGTCGTAAAATACCCCTTGCCACACTTGAATCGGATCGTCCTCTCTCCAACGCTGACATCATTGGGTTCAGCCTGCAACACGAGCTTTCTTACACAAATGTCTTAAACATGCTCGATCTCGCGGGCATTCCCTTACTTGCAGCAGAAAGGCATGAAGATGACCCCCTTATTATCGCAGGAGGACCCGCATGTTTTAATCCTGAACCGGTTGCTGAGTTTTTTGACGCAATCGTCATCGGGGATGGTGAAGCAGCAGCGATTGAAATATGCCGTACGGTACGCAAAAAAAAACAGCGGAAAATTAAAGATAAGAAGGAACTCCTTGACGAACTGCGCCATATCAAAGGGCTTTACATCCCCTCCTATTTCCGTATTCATTACAGCCCGGAAGGAAGTGTTGATACAATAGAGCCTCTGTTGCCGGATTATCCATATGTCACAAAAGCCGTTCTCCCCTCTATTGATAATTACCCATATCCCTCAAGACAGGTGGTCCCTTACACAGAACTGATCCATGACCGTTTGGCCATAGAAATTTCCCGCGGTTGCACACGCGGTTGCAGATTCTGCCAGGCCGGTATGATCTACCGCCCGGTGCGCGAACGAAGTCCTGCTTCCATCCTTGAAAAAGCAGAAACAGCGTTAAAGCTGACCGGCTATGAGGACCTCTCTCTACTGTCCCTGAGTTCCGGGGATTACAGCTGTATCGAACCGCTTATTAAGGCATTAATGGACAGACAAGATCGCGAACATATCGCCATAAGCCTTCCCTCCCTAAGGGTTGACAGCCTCAATCCTTTAATAATCAAACAGATCAAACGGGTGAGAAAAACAGGTTTCACACTGGCTGCAGAGGCAGGGAACGATCGGCTTAGACGAATCATCAATAAAGGGCTGACCCAGGAAGACATCCTGGAGATGGCTCGATTTGTCTATGGGGCAGGATGGAACTTGATCAAACTTTATTTTATGACAGGCCTTCCATTTGAACAGGAAAAAGACCTTCAGGATATCGTTGAACTGGCCCAACAAGTCGCAGGGCTCGCCGGCAAGCGAGGGAACAGGCCTAAATTGAACGTCAGCATTTCCTCCTTTGTCCCCAAATCACATACCCCATTCATGTGGGCGCCCCAGATTCCGCTGGAAGAAAGCCGAAGGCGACTACAAACGATCCGCGAAGGACTCAGGGGAAGCCGAATCCGCGTCAAATGGAACCAGCCTGAATTGAGCTGGCTGGAGGGAATTTTCTCGAGAGGAGACAGAAGATTGAGCCGGACCCTGATAGAGGCATGGAAACTGGGGGCCAGGTTTGATGCCTGGGGGGAACAATTTCATGTAGAATTCTGGGAGGAAGCGCTCAGACGCTCCGGATTAGATGACCATTACTTCAACCGGGAAAGGCCCCTGGATGAAGTCCTGCCATGGGACCATATCAAGTCGGGAGTCACCCGAGGCTTTTTCAAAAATGAGTGGGAACGGGCGCAGAAGGAAAAATCAACTCCCGACTGCAGGAAAACATGTCTGGAGTGCGGGGTTTGCGATCACAACACAGTGGATCCGGTCCTTTTCCAGGTTTCAGATTTCCCGTCCACGCCGGAAATTCCTTCCTCAAGGCCGCTCATTGCTCAGTCCCCTGAAAAATACCGCCTCACATTCACAAAGCAAAACCATGCCCGGTATCTCAGCCATCTTGAACTTGTTCAAGTCTTTATCAGGACCTTTAAAAGGGCCGGATTGGATCTCGTTTACTCCAGGGGATTCCACCCCATGCCCAGGTTATCTTTTACATGCGCCCTGCCTGTCGGGACTGAAAGCCTGCATGAAATGCTGGACTTTGAACTCACTGAGTCATCGAATATTTCATACATAAAAGAGTGTATCAACGGTCAGTTGCCCCCAGGAGTTCATGTCACCTCTGTTGAAAAAATCCCCTCTGGAAAAAAGAAGTCAAGGCTGAAGGAGAGCACTTTTGTGGTCACCTTAAACGGAGCAGAGTTAGAAGAAAAATACCTGAAGAGGTTTCTGGAATCAGACCATTTTCCTGTTGTCAAAATAACAAAAAAAGGTGAGCATAGGATCGATGCCAGACAGCTGGTAAAATCCATTAGAGTCTTTTCCCCAAATAAAATAGAGCTCATCCTGAAACACATTGAAGGGCCGAAGTTAAAACCCGATGAAATAGTCGAAGGTATCTTCCACTTGAAGGAAATAAGCGACTATGACATCAAAACAGTGAAAACCAAACAGGTACTTGTATAACCGGGTCCCCATGCCTAATGAACTTATCATCAATAGCAGACCTCACGAAACCAGGGTCGCCCTCGTCGAAGACGGAGACGTCGTTGAGGTGTATAACGAAAAAAAGACAGGGCAGGAACTGCTTGGAAATATCTATCGAGGACAGGTCACCAGAGTCCTTCCCGGCATGCAGGCAGCCTTCGTGGACATAGGGCTTGAAAGGCGAGCTTTTCTTTACGTTTCAGATGTACACAGGGCTCTGTTGGACATCGAACAGGCGATGTTTGAGGACATCACAGCCGAAGAAGACCCCGATAGTATTGATTCCGAGTCATCTCATCCAGGTCAGTTTGATAACGTTTCTCTTCAAATAGACGAACTGCTCCGTGAGGGCCAGCACATCATGGTCCAGATATCCAAAGAGCCCCTGGGCAAAAAAGGGGCACGGCTTACTTCTTACGTCTCCCTTCCGGGAAGGCATCTTGTCCTGATGCCCACGGTCGATCACATCGGTGTATCCCGCCTGATAGAGGATAAAGAAAAAAAAGACAGGCTGAAAGAAATCATTCGTGAAATCAGGCCTGCCAACCTCGGCTTTATTGTCAGAACAGTCAGTGAAGATGCCTCGAAAGAAATACTGAAGTCAGAAATGGACTTTCTAATGAAACTTTGGAGGGGAATTCAGGAAAAAATGGAGAACCGCTCAAGCCCGGGTCTTATACACAAAGACCTACGTATCTCCCTGAGGGCCGTTCGAGATCTATTCACAAGAGAGGTGGAACGACTCGTAATCGATTCAAAAGATGAGTACAATAAAATCATGGATTTCATCAACGACTTCGCACCCGGATTGAAATACTCTGTGGAATTTTATGATGGACAAGATCCGATTTTTGACGCCTTTGGGATCGAAGGCAAGATTGCCCGTGCCCTTGAAACAAAGATTCAACTCAAATCAGGAGGCCATATCGTTATCGAACATACTGAGGCCCTCACCGCCATCGACGTTAATACCGGCAGTTATGTGGGCAAAACAAATCTTGAAGAAACTATCTTGAAAACCAATCTGGAGGCAATCAAAGAAATTGCACATCAGTTACGTTTCAGAAATATTGGCGGCATTATAATCATCGACTTTATCAGTATGGAAGAAAAGGGCAATCAGCAAAGTGTGCATGCAGCGCTTAAAGAGGCCCTGGCAAAAGACAAGGCAAAGACAAATGCCCTTCCCATGTCGGACCTTGGGCTTATAGAAATGACTCGTAAAAGGACCCGACCAAGCCTGAACAGGCTGTTGACTGAGCCTTGTCTGTACTGTGAGGGTAGCGGACGTCTTAAATCCAGAAAAGAGATCTGCTATGAAATATTCAGGGGCATAGAACGAGAGAGTGTTTTTCCCGGAGAAAACAGCGACGTATTTGTCTCAGTGAACCCGTCAATTGGAAATGTCCTGAGAGAAGAAGAGTATGAATCTTTAAGAGCCATGGAAAACAGGCTGAAAAAACGAATTATTATCCACGTGAAAGAAAATTTTCATCTGGAGCAGTATGAGATTTATGACTAAAATTCGGTTGGGTTTCTGCTTCACCACAGCCGGTCTTCAAATCCCGACATCCAATCGTAGCGAACCCTTAACCCGCCTATATTTGTGGCGGAAACCTCGGGATCTGGTTCCGGCTTGTCCGGGTTATATGTTATTGAGAGCCCTAACCCTTTACCTTGCGTTTCCTCTTGAATTCTGCAAGCCCCTCTTCTATCTGCTTCCTTGAATAGACCTTGTCACACTTGGTGCAATGATATACTTCCTCGGTTAACTGATCATAGATAAGATCATCAGCAAAATTAACCCCATGAAACCGAAGAGAAAAATTGTACACAAGCTTAAAATCTTTATTAGCGCAGTTTTCACACAAAAAATAATCTAAATCTTTGGCCCAAAAGCGCTTCGCTCGCTCTATATCAGGCCATCAAGAAATGTTTGTCCATTTTTAAGACCTCAACGTATGTTTAATACGCTTTCGCCCTTAAAAATGGCCCAATCCCGCCGTTGGCGGGACTGACCTAATCTAGAGCGTTTTGAACTCAAATTTTATACAACCTTAGGGTTCATTGACCAGGCCTCTTTAGAAGGGCTGAAACGTCTTTTATCCCCTTTCACGGCTTTTGACAATCTTTTTTTGCACAGGGACTCGTACAAAGGCGCCAAGACAAAGGGTCAAAAAATCGAAGGGTAGAAGAGTGATCAGTGGCGAATATAGAGGCAGGAATTCAGATATGAAGCACATCCTCTTCTTTCATATGAAAAAGGATGCGTTTTGTCACACGGATAAAAAGGAACAAAACCGCACTTAGCATTATTGCCCCGGCCAGAACAGGGACCCAGAAACCGTCCTGCTGCATGTCCGTAAACCCTGTCCATAAAGAGACGAAAGAAGCAAACACAAGGCTGATTGCAACCATACTGCACACAACGATTAAACACCACAGACATATCTTTTTAAAGGAAGAGGACCGTCTTTGGATCATTTTTTCATTTCATCTATTTTTTGGCTGAGGAAATCGACCTGATGGCGCATCCTGTCATCGGATTTCATTTTGCGCTCCACAAGATCCGAGGCATAGACAACCGTGGAATGGCTGCGATTGATTGTGCGGGCAATTTTTTCAAGGGGCTCATGGGTATGGCGGCGGCACAGGTAGGCATAGATGTTTCTCGGATAGGCATAAACCTTTTTTCTGCATTTGGATTTTAGCATATCCGGATCAATCTTGTAATATTGCGAGACAATTTTCCGGATGTCTTCCGGGGCAATGGGTCTCTGACATGATATGAGGCAGGAAACGACCTCTTTTGCCAGATCAAGATCGATCCTGACCTTCAGAAGCTCGGCCTTTGCCTTGAGGCATTTGAGGGCGCTTTCCATCTGGCGCACGTCCCGTGTCAGGCGACCGGCAAGGAAGTCTATGATTTCTCTGGAAAGTGTAATATTGTGCTCTGAGGCCTTATTGGAAATGATATTGACCCGGGTCTCGTAGTCCGGCCCGTCAATGGTGGTAACCAGGCCTGCGGTCAGGCGGGAAGACAGCTCCCTGGAGAGGCGGGGGATGTCCTTCGGGGGCAGAAAGCTGGTAAAGATGACCTTTTTGTTGTCATTGGCCAGGGTATCCAACGTATAGCCCAGTTCAGCCTGGGTCTTTTCCTTGCCGCTCAGGAAATGGACCTCCTCGAGCAGAAGGACATCGCATGACCTGCGATACTTGTTTTTAAATGCTTCGGTGGTATTGTTCTTAAAAGAAGAAATCATGTCATTTGTAAAATCCTCGGCAGTCACATAAAGGACCCGGCTTTCGGGATTGTGCTCGAGGATGGCATGGCCGATGGCCTGGGACAGATGGCTTTTTCCCAGGCCGGTATTTGCAAGCATGAGCAGAGAATTGTAGGACCAGCTGCCCCCCCGGGCAAGGGCCTTTGATGCGGAGTATGCAAATTCATTGCTGGGGCCGACAACAAAGCGGTCGAAGGTGAAGTCGGAATTAAGGCGGAGACCGCCGTTTTTTCTGTCTCCGGGCATATTGGGCAGCATTAACTGTTCGGGCCTGGGGAGGCGGTTGTCGGGAGGCGCGGCCTTTTTTTGCGGGCCGACCCTGAGGACCAGGTCTACACCGCCGGCACCGGCCTTATGAAAATTGTCCTGGATCAGGCCCAGAAAGTTTTCCTCCACCCAGTTGCAGGAAAACTTGTTGGGGCAACCGAGGATCACGGCATTTTCTTCTTCCCCCAGAAAGGTGATGGGATTAATCCACAGCGAGAAGGTGTTTTGTGGAAGTCCGGACTTGATGTGGGTTTTAACTTCGTCCCAAATGGCCTTCGTCATGGTTCCTCATGGACAGAAAGGTAAGTTTGGTTTATTTTGAATGAATTGAAAGATGGGGCTTGTATTGCTGTTTGCTAATGAATCAGTGACGTGTGGATTTCTACACGAAGACCGGAATTCTGTCAAAGGTTATGAGGGGAACAAATAAGTTATCCGGAGGTATGTTTTTGACACAGGGCAAACCTGACGTTTGACTGGAAATTTTTGTCATTATTTTCTAACTTGCTGAGAATAAAGAGAAAGGCAAAAA
>JAFDJF010000390.1 GCA_019307645.1 Deltaproteobacteria bacterium | reverse complement strand
ATTGGTGTGATTGATGACGACGGGCATTTCTGGTGCAAGGGCCGGTCTGACGATGTGATCATTTCCGCCGGATGGACCATAAGCTCGACAGAGATCGAAAGTACCTTGTCAACGCACGATGCAGTGATGGAAGCTGCCGTAATTGCCGTACCGAATGAAGACCGGGGCAACATTGCAAGGGCTTATGTCCAGGTGAACAAAGAAGCCAGTGATGATCTGGCGAATGAACTGAAGCAATACGTCAAAGATCAGTTGGGAAAATTTGAATACCCCAGGGAAGTTATGTTCTTGGATGAGATCCCAAAGACTGTCGGGGGAAAGACGGACAGAAAGAAACTAAAAGACATGGCCGGAGTTGAATAGGCAGGGACTATTGAAAAATTTTAGGATATTTAACCTTAACAATAGTTTTAAGGAGGTAAAGTCATGGATGTTAAAAAAATGATGGTTATTGGTTGCGGTCAGATGGGTGCGGGAATTGCCCAGGTATGTGCCATGGGCGGATCTGAAGTGCTGATGTATGATGTTGATGAGAATGCCCAGCAGAAGGGCCGTGACGGCATATTGAAATCAGTAGCCAAGTTTGCTTCAAAGGGAAAGATCTCGGAGGATGATGCAAAGGCGATCGAAGGACGCCTGAAACTTATTAAAAGCTATGATGAGGCCAAAGATGTGGATCTGGTTATCGAGGCAGCGGTCGAAAACGTGGCCATCAAGCAGAAGATCTTTAAAGAGCTCGACGAGGTCATGCCGGAAAATGTGATCCTTGCAAGCTGTACTTCCGCACTGCCCATCACCGAGATCATGAACCAGACCCAGCATACCCACAGGACCATTGGTACACATTTCCATAACCCGCCGGTGCTCATGAGGCTGGTTGAGGTGGCAAAGGGACGCAGGACCAGCGATAAGACGGTTGAAGATACCATCAAGTATTTGACCGGTGTGGGCAAGCTTCCGGTTCCCTGCCAGGATTATCCGGGCTTTGTTACCAGCCGTGTGGGCATTGCCATGGTCAATGAGGGCATCCGCTGTCTGGAGCAGGGTATTGGTACTGCAGAAGACATAGACAGGGCCTGTAAGGCAGGTTTTAACTGGCCTATGGGTCCTCTTGGACTGGCTGATCTAATCGGCCTGGATACATGCCTGTATGTTCTTGAAGACCTGAATGACAAGTTAGGTTCCAGTTTTCTGCCGCCTCCGCTCTTAAGACAGCTTGTCCAGGCAGGCGATCTGGGAGCCAAGACAGGGAAAGGCTTTTTTGACTACACCAAGAAGTAAGCTGGGTTAATGGAACCTGATGCGATCCCAAGTGCCTAAAGCCGGCAGAGAATCTCAGCTTTAGGCGCCTCAAACTTTAGGGAATTTGATCTGGCGGAGTGATTTCAGATGGAAGAGATGTATCTTTCGGAATTCAGCAAGGGGATGGTGTTCCCTGAATACAGCTACACGCTGAGTGAAGATATTGTTAAGAAGTTTATCGCAGGCGTTGAAGAGAGCAACCCTCTTTATACGGATGAGGAATATGCCAAAAAAAGCAGTTTCGGCTGTCTTGTGGTCCCCCCGACAACGATTTCTATTTATGTTACGCCAAGCCGGATATTAAAGACCATTGACAAAAAACCCCCTCCCGGACAGATTCAGGCGGGGCAGAGATATGAATTTCACCGTCCCATAAAGGTGGGTGCCACGGTTACTGTCAAGGCTGTCGTAGAAGATGTGTATCAAAAAAAGGGGCGGGTCTTTGTTATCATAAAAGGAGAGGCCTATAATCAGGACGGGCAAAAGGCAGCAGTGAGTGCCATCACCGTTATATGGCCGCCACAATCATAAATAAACCCTAAGCGTTTTCAGGAACCGGTGTCCGTCAACGGGTGGGTTATTGAGATTGTTATTGGGTGTGGAAAATGACTGATAGACTTGATCTGGGAGTGGTTACGGTGGGTCAGGAACTTGCTCCGATTGAAAAGTACATGACCCAGGAAAAGATAAATATATACATAGATGCTGTTGAAGATTATAATCCCATTCATGTGGACCCTGAATATGCGAAGAACACTGTGTTCAAGAGCACGATTGCTCCGGGTTACCAGTTCATTGCGTATCTTTCGGAGCTCATGGCAAGGGACTTTGGTGAAAAGTGGATAACAGGTGGCAGCATGGAACTGCGTCTTTTAAGACCGGTATTTCCAAAAGATACATTGACCGTGGGCGCTAAGATTGTTGAAAAGAATGAGAAAGATAATGGCATGTCCATAAAATGTGATGTCTGGATAAGAAACCAGGATAATAAAGATATAATAGTAGGCTATACGACGATAGCCTGCTGAAAAAGAGGAGGTTTATTATGATTAAGATCGAAGATTGTGTCATCGTAAGCGCTGTGCGAATCCCCATTGGAAAGTTCGGTGGGGCCTTAAAAGATCTAAAGGTGTATGATCTCGGTGGCGAGGCGATTAAGGCTGCCGTGGAAAAGGCCGGAATTTCGCCTGACATGGTGGATGAAGTGATCATGTCACACACCAGGCAGGACGGCACAGGGACAAACCCGGCAAGGACGGCCTTGCTGAAGGCGGGACTGCCCATCCCGGTTGCGGCCCATACCGTGAACAAGGTCTGCGCTGCAGGTATAAAGGCCGTGTCCCTTGCGACCCAGGCCATTCGTGTGGGTGATGCTGAGGTTATCGTTGTCGGCGGCATGGAAAGTATGAGTAACATCCCGCATGTGTTGAGAGGCGCCCGCTGGCAGGGGTTCAGATTGTCGGACATTACCATTGAGGATGCGTTCCTGTACCTGATCTGCCCCTTCTGCGGTTTAAGTCCCGGATTGATTGCAGAGCAGACCGCTGTAAAACACAATCTCAACAGGGAGGAGCAGGATCGGATCGGATACGAGAGTCACAAGAAGGCTGTCCAGGCCTGGGAAGATGGTATATTCAAGGATGAAGTCGTGCCCATAACTATTCCGGCTACCCGGAAAAAACCGGAGTGGGTGTTTGATAAAGATGAATGTCTAAGACCTGATGTTAATCTTGAAACCATGCAGAAACTTCGCCCGGCATTTAAGAAAGACGGAACCGGAACCGTAACCGCCGGACAGTCATCCGGTATTACCGACGGCGCAGGCGCCATGGTCATGATGACCCGTCAGAAGGCAGATGAACTGGGGCTGAAACCCATGGCCCATATTGTGGATTATATGTTCTATGGTGTTGATCCGGGTTATTTCCCTGAAGGCCCGTCTGTTACAATACCGAGACATCTCAAAAAAGTCGGGATGACAATAGATGATATCACGGCCTTTGAGATCAATGAGGCATTTGCCGTTGTAAACGCCATCTGTATTAACGAGGCGGGCATCCCGTGGGAAAAGACTAACCTCCATGGTGGCGGTATCTCTCTGGGTCACCCCACAGGCTACACAGGCGCCAGGCTTACGCTGCACCTGGCAAATTACCTTAAGGCCGGTGAATATGGACTGGCGGCCGCGTGCGGCGGCGGTGGCCTTACAGGTTCGATAATTGTTCAAGGTGAATAAGAACTAAGAACTGGAGCAAAGGAGGAAAAATAATATGGAAGATATCAAGGCCATTGATGTAATGAATTACCCATTTGACCCTGAACTGGTCAAAATCTGGTGGGAGGGCAGCCCTGAGATGAGGCTCATGAAGGATACCATGTTCAAAGGGAAAATTCCCTTTATCATGTGTTCCACGGACGAGTTTATTGCAGAAATGGACAAGGCGGGCTACGACAAGGTATTTGTGACCATGCCCAGGATGTACTCCTATCACCGCAG